>NZ_DAMBTF010000007.1:0-133844 GCF_032054185.1 Proteiniclasticum sp. | reverse complement strand
ACACGGTTAGAGCTATTCTCTTTTTTCTTTTAACCAACAATAATTTTACACTAAGGATATGAAGAATGTATGAATTTATTGATCTGCCATGTTAAGTCAGACATCTTGCAGAAGTTTTTCAATAAAGGGTACAGTTATGAAAAAGAGAGAATACTTATATTCTGCATGAAGGATAAATTTATATGGGTATAGACGTGACTAGAAAAGAGTGCTCATAATACATTAGCAATACTCAAAAATCATATTTATTGGGACAGATACCGACATGGGACAAAGTCTTCTTTATTGTATATTCATCATACAGTTCTTGATTAACTTCTGGTTTCAGTGCAGAATAGAATCAGATAATTTGCTTAAGTTATTGTGAAACGCACTCGGAAGGGGTGGCCTCATTGGACAAATCGAAAAATAATCTGTTTGACCGTATAGCACCCATATATGGGATGTTTTTTAATCTGCAGAAAAGGAAGTACGCCTTTGTACCGGATATGCTGAGCAATGAGAAAATCATGCCCCCTATGCAGGTGCTTGATCTGGGCTGTGGCACTGGAGCTCTTTTATCGGTACTGGAAGAAGCCGGGTTCAGGGTGACAGGTATCGATCAGGCCGGAGAAATGCTGAAAGTGGCCAGATGGAAGACAAGGCATCAGGAAATCAGATATGTTCATCATGCTGAAGGAAAGAGACTTCCATTTAAAGACAACTCCTTTGATCTCGTCATCAGTTCTTTTGTTCTCCATGGGATGGGTAAAGAAGAGCGAATGGGATTGTACAAGGAAATGAAGAGGATATCAAGGCGAAAGGTAATCATCCATGACTACAACAGGAATCGTTCTCTACCAACGACCATTATCGAATATCTCGAAAATGGAGACTATTTTGGGTTCATCAGAACGGCGGAAGAGGAAATGCGGGAAGTCTTTGAGACGGTCACGATCACTCAGGTCGGTGAAAGAGCGTCATGGTATGTCATGGAAGCTGATGGACCACGGATAACAGCGGGTATTGAATAGACGAGAAATACTTAAGAGATATGATATGAGGTGGAATATGGATAAGATAAACGAAGGGAAGACAGATGAAGTCACCATAGCTGAAAATGAGCAGGCATGGAATGATCTGGCTTATGAAGCATGGTGTGCAAAATACGGAGAGCCCACAAAGGCGGCAGAAAGAATTGTTCTGAATGCTGAGAAAACTGTAGGCGTAATAATGGATGAGTTCGGCGATGTGAAAGGAAAGAAGATTGCAAACCTCATGGGTTCACATGGAATGAAGGCACTTGCGCTAGCACAGCTTGGTGCGGATGCAGTTGTGTTTGACTTCTCAGAAGGCAACAGGAGATATGCTCTAGAGATGGCAAAGAAAACAGAGCGCAGAGTGAAATATGTTCTCGCAGATGTTACATCTGTTCCTGAAGATGAACTTACGGGAGATTATGATCTGGTGTTTGCCGAGATGGGCATACTGCACTACTTCAGTGACCTTTCACCGCTTCTGAATACAGCAGTCCAGCTTCTGAAAAAAGGCGGCTTATTTGTTGTGCGGGATTTTCACCCTATAAGTACCAAGCTCATCAGTTCTAGAGGCACAACAGCTAAAATCAGAAAGCATAAAGTGGATGGAGACTATTTTGACGATGGCCTTGTGGAAAGCGAAATCTCCTACGGGAAATATCTTCCAGGCACTCCTACACAGAAAGTGTTTCTTCGTAAGTGGACCTTGGGTGAAATCGTCACAGCAGTTGCGGGCTCAGGTCTCATGATCGTCAAACTGAAAGAAGAGCCGAATCTCTCCGGTGAAGCGTTCGATAAGGGGATTCCCAAGACCTTTACCCTTACTGCTCGCAAAATATGAAGACCTGGCAGCAGATTAGATTCAAGTAGTCATGAAATACAATCCTGAAACAGTTTCACTGTTTTTCTGATTTTCAAGCATTAATTCCGAATCTGTGATATAGTGTATGAAGCAACTTTTTTAGGTAGTGACCATATCGATGCTTTTTTATGAAGTGAATTTCCATTTGGTCATCAGGAATGAAGAGAAATCAATGTAGGGAACGCATTGCAGCGTTCCTTATTTTAATTGAAAATTATCCTGAGATACCAAAGTCAGAGAAAAAAGTGAGTAAAAGAAGCATGGACAAAGATGTCATGCAAAAAGGAGTAAATATTGTTATTTAAAAATATCAGTCTGAACATGCCGATACAGAGGGCTCTTAAAGATGCCGGCTATAATGAGGCGACACCGATACAGGAAAGATCCATAAAGCCTCTTCTTGAAGGTCATGACCTTCTGGGCTGCGCTCAGACAGGAACAGGAAAAACTGCAGCGTTCGCGCTGCCGATTCTTGAAGGCCTCTCCAAGGCACCAGCCGTAAAGGGAAAGAGACCCATAAGATCTCTTATTCTGGCACCCACAAGAGAACTGGCTATCCAGATCGCTGAAAGCTTCGAAACCTACGGCAAATACCTGAATCTGAAGACTACAGTCATTTTCGGAGGCGTTTCACAGAATCCCCAGACTTCGATTTTAAGCAGAGGTGTGGACATTCTTGTAGCAACACCTGGAAGACTTCTTGATCTCATCAATCAGAAATACATCAAGCTGTCTGAAGTGGAATTCTTCGTCCTGGATGAAGCGGACATGATGCTCGATATGGGGATGATTCATGATGTAAGAAAGATCATCGCTTTTCTTCCGAAGAAAAGACAGACACTGTTCTTTTCCGCAACAATGCCGAAGGAAATCGCTACACTTGCCGATTCGATTCTTGATCATCCTGTAAAAGTTGAGATTACGCCTGTAGCTTCAACGGTGGATACCATCAGGCAGTCGGTCTATCATGTCAACAAGAAGAACAAGATCTCTCTTCTCATGGATCTTCTGAAGAAAGAAGACATAGACCGTGTTCTTGTATTCTCAAGAACAAAGCATGGTGCAGACAAGATCGTAAAAGAGCTCCTAAGAAACAAGTTTGAAGCTCAGGCCATTCACGGAAACAAGTCCCAGAATGCAAGACAGCTTGCACTGAAGAACTTTAAAGAAAAGATTACAAAGATTCTCGTGGCGACAGATATTGCCGCAAGAGGAATCGATGTGGAAGAACTTTCCCATGTCATCATCTATGACCTGCCTGAAGTTCCTGAAACCTATGTCCACAGAATCGGACGTACAGGAAGAGCAGGACTTGGCGGAGCAGCTCTATCCTTCTGTGATACAGAAGAGAAGCACCTCCTAAGAGACATTGAAAAGCTCATCAGAAAAGCCATTCCTGTTGTTGAAGAACATGCCTATCCCCTGGTGGATATGCCTGTTGAACCTAAAACGGATACAAGGAGCTATGCAAGCAGCAAGCCTTCAAGAAATCAGCAGAGGGGCTCATCTCAGCAGACAGACAGTCGAGGAAGCTCAAGAAGCGGCAGAAATGACAGCAGAAGAAACAGCTACAGCCAGAAGAAAAAGGCTGTATAACCTACAAAGAAGGCACCCTTTACGGGTGCCTTCTGCTTACATGAGGGTTATTTCTCTCTGATGGTTCCCGATTCCGGTGCTTCTCCTATGGAATCCTTCGCCTGGTCATTATGTGCTTCAGATGGTTTGGCGGGATCTTCTTCATGGACCACCGTACCTGATTCAGGGGCATCATAAAAGTCATCATTCTTTGGATGCTTTATTTCTTTCTCTTTATCCTTAGACATAATATCACTCCTTCGGTCTGTTCAGCTTTTTTCACTACTTCAAGTATAGAAGACTTTTGATAAATGAGTGTGAGCATTGTTTGAACAATGGATGAAACTTATTGTGCTTCATAGAGTAAGGGTATATATTGGGGTTGAAAAAAGATGAAGAGAGGGATGATCATGAAATATGAAGAACTGGAAGCTTTTTTCAGATCTCTTGACCGTTCACAGTTTCTGGAAGACGAGTTCAGGGATTATGCCTATGTTGACAGACCGCTCCCCATCGGGTTTGAACAGACCATATCGCAGCCGAGCCTTGTGCTTATGATGACCGCTCATCTGAGACCCGAGAAAGACAATAAAGTGCTTGAAATCGGGACTGGTTCGGGTTATCAGACCTGTATCCTTGCTGAATTTTCGAAGGAGGTCTTTACCATCGAAAGGATATCCGATCTTACGGTGAAGGCACAGGAAAGACTGAAGAAGATGGGCTATGGGAACATTCATTTCAGAACAGGTGACGGAAGCCTCGGGTGGCCTGAAGAGGCACCCTTTGACCGGATCATGGTTACTGCAGCTGCCGCCTCGCTGCCTTTTGAACTCATCAGTCAGCTGAAAGAAGGCGGTCTGATGCTTATTCCTGTGGGACCTCAAGATTTTCAGGAACTTCAGCTCATAAGAAAGAAGAAAGATGGAACCTTCGAGGTAGAGACGGTGGAGATGGTAAGGTTCGTGGAGATGAAGGGGAAGTATGGCTGGAATAAGAAGTAAACGAGAATGGATCAGACTTAAGCTCTGCTTTGCATCACTTAAGCCTGATCCATCTGTTTTTTGTCCTATTCTTCACGTTTCCTTATCTGTTATCTGCAGCAGGTTCTTCCTTATAATGAGAAGGAGCAGGTGCTTTGATGACAAAGAGTTCAAGCACTTCGTCATGGCTGTTGCCCACATTCATCTTCACATGATAAGGGATAGTGAGGATATTTCCCGCCGGATATTCATGTGCTTCCTGATCATCAAGCTGAATGGTCAAGGTTCCTCTTACCACAATCATGTAGACATTGGAGTTTGAATAGTGCTCAGGGAGTCCATGGTCCTTAGGAAAGACCATGTGATTGACCATGGCGACGGGATGGTCAATGAGTTTCTCCACTTTTTTCTCGTTACCCAGTGCAAATGGAAATATAGTTTCAATCATCTTAATAAGCTCCTTTCCTATTTTCTTTCAGTATACGCCTATCTGAAGTAAAGAAAGATCTTCATTCTCTGTAAAAACATGAACGGTCTTACTTGAATGTTATTAATTATTTCTCTAATTCTTTTGACCTGACTTTGGCTTATGAGTTAAGATAGAATCAAAGATATATTGCATAAAAGAGGTGTTTCATATGAATAAGGAAACGGGAAGGCTGATCCTGCGAAGGTTCAGAAATTCAGATCTTGACGATTTTTTCGAGTATGCCAGAGATCCTGATGTGGGTCCTTCCGCAGGATGGAAACCTCATAAGACAAAAGAGTATTCAAGGGATATTCTGAAGACATTTATGGCCAGCGCAGATCTGTTTGCTCTGGAACTTAAAGGTCCATGTAAAGTGATCGGTTCCATCGGCCTTCATGAAGACATGAAACGGGATTACAAGGAAGGGATGATGATCGGTTATGCCATGGGAAAGCCCTATTGGGGTAGAGGACTTATGGTTGAGGCGGTGAATGCGGTTCTCCATTATGCGTTCTACGAGCTTGGACTTAGAATTGTCTCTGCGTATCATTACCCGTTCAATCAGCAGTCGAAGAGAGTGCTTGAAAAAGCCGGATTCCAGTACGAAGGAACGCTCAGGCTTTCATCGATTCTTCCAGATGGAAGGATTGTAGATGATGTCTGCTATTCCATAACGAAAGAGGAGTATGAGCAGTCAGTTAAAGAAAACAGAAACAGAGATTTTAAAAGGTGAAAGTAACAACTGTCTAGATCGCAGGTATCGGGACATCAGAGGCGTACATTCATTACAGCACCGCTAGGCAGAGCGTCACAGCTTTGTACTGGTGGTGTTTTTTAGATGGGGGGAGAAGATATTGAAGAAAACGGGAATCATCCTTATCATGGTTGTCCTTATGGCCTCAGCCGGCTGCGGTCGGTCCGAAATAAACAGGGAGTATGGAAAGATCATGTCAAAGGCGACAGAGGAGCGGTTTACGGAAAAGGAGATCCGAGACTACCAGGGGGTAAGACTTGATCCGTCCATTGGGCCGAGGGACAACTCCATAAAAGGGATCCAGAGAGTGGAAATGGAGAACTATACGCTCAAAGTCAAAGGACTGGTGGAGAAAGAGACTGCGTTTACCTATGAAGAAGTGCTTGAGCTTCCACAGATAGAGAAGCTCATCACGTTATACTGCGTGGAAGGATGGGATGCGACCATACTCTGGAGAGGTGTCAGGATCACGGATCTATTAGCGAAAGCGAAGCTTAAGCCGGAAGGGGAAATCCTCATCTTCAGATGTCATGACGGGTATACAACATCAATGCCTCTGGAGGAAATCCTTGATAAGGATATGATTCTTGCATTTTCTTCTAACGGAGAGGTGCTCAGCGAACCTCTGGGGTATCCGTTTATTGTGGTCCCTGAAGATAAGCTTGGTTATAAATGGGCAAGATGGCTGGTGGAAATCGAGGTGTCGGACGAAGTGGATTATGAAGGGACATGGGAAAAACGGGGATATGATAATGAAGCGGAAATTCCATAGTTAAGGAGGGATTTTTTCATGCAAAAATATGCGGTTCCGATAGAACGTCTGAAGAAAGTATGCAGTGTCGACCTTGAGCTGGGAGAGTACAGCGAGGCTGAGAAGCCTGAAGCCTACAAAGGGGTCATCGGTCAGGAGAGAGCAGTTCTTGCCATGGAGTTTGGTCTTGGCATGGATGCTCCAGGCTACAACATATTTGTTGTAGGACCTCATGGTACAGGAAAGAGCACTTATACTGAAGCCATAGTGATGCAGGCGTCTGAGAGAATGAAGAAGCTGCCAAGAGACTGGTGCTATATCCATAATTTCAAAAATGAAGACCGACCTAAAATTGTGGATTTTCCGGCAGGAAAAGGAAAGATCTTTCAGAAGGATATGCAGGATCTGGTGGAGGATCTCAAGGAACAGGTAGCCAAGGCGTTTGAAGATGGAGAGTATGAGGGAAAGAGAGACCGTATTATAATGACCCTTCAGGAAAAGCTGGACCGGCAGTATCAGGAAATCAAAAAGGAAGCGAAAAGTGAAGGTTTTGAGATGAAGCCTGTACCGCCCAGATTTGTATTCATCCCGGTCAAAGACGGAATGCAGATGCCGCCAGATGTATTTGAGCGTCTCTCGCAAGAAGAGAAAAAGAGTCTGGATGAGAAGGGAAGGAGACTGGCGAGGTCTCTTGATGACACCTTGAAGGAAAGTCAGCGCCTTGAAGACGGTGCCAAAGAAGAGATGAGAATACTTGAAGAAAGCATCACTTTTCAGGTGGTCAAGCCAAGAGTCGAACTGCTTAAATCCAGATATTCGGGATTCACGAAAATCGAGGATTATCTGAATGAGCTCATGAAAGATGTGGTGGAACATCATAAGATTTTCCTTGCAAAAGCTCCACAGGAGGAGAACCGCGAGGCTTCTCCATTCATGCAGGAAGAAAAGGACCCATTCATCCGATATCAGGTCAATGTCTTCGTCAACAACAGATCCTGCGTCAGTGCACCTGTTGTTCTGGAGCCCAATCCGAACTACTATAACCTGTTCGGAAAGCTTGAGTACAAGAGTCATATGCTGTCCATGAATACAGATTTCACCATGCTGAGACCCGGTGCCATACACCATGCCAATGGGGGCTTCCTGATTCTTCAGATCAGGGACATTCTTCAGGACCCCTACGCCTGGGAAACGCTTAAAAAAGCCGTCAAGCATAGAAAAGCTGTGGTGGAGAATATCGGAGAGCAGTACAGGCTTGTCCCTGCAGGAACCATAAGACCTGAACCCATGCCGCTGGATCTCAAAATCATCATCATTTCCGATCCGGAAATCTATTATATGCTCTACAGCCTTGACGATGATCTTCAGAGGCTGTTCAAGGTGAGGGTGGACTTTGATGTGGATATGCCAAGAACCAGGGAAAATCTCAGGCAGTATGTTTCCTTTGTTGATGCCATGTGTGAAAAAGATAATCTTCTTCCCTTTACTAAGCCCGCAATAGGAAAAGTCATAGAGTTCGGATCGAGGATAGCAGGCGATCAGAACAAGCTCTCCACAAGATTCAATAAAGTGACTGAAGTCATCTATGAATCCTCTGCCGTCGCTTCCCAGGAAGAAGCGGGAGAAGTGGAGGAGGACCATGTGAAAAAAGCGATTGAGGAAAGAAAGGAAAGGGAAGACAGGCTGGAGGAGAGAATCCGGGAACAGATCACAAAGGGCAATATCCTCATTCATACGGAAGGTATGGAAGTGGGACAGATCAACGGTCTCTCGGTGCTGGATACTGGAGGGTATATGTTCGGAATTCCCACAAGAATCACAGCTAGGACCTATGCGGGTGATGAGGGAGTCATCAATATCGAACGGGAAACGAAGATGAGCGGAAGCAGTCATACCAAAGGTGTGCTGACCTTATCCGGTTATCTGGGGGGAACATTTGCACAGGAAAAGCCTCTTGGGCTTACCGCTCAGGTCACCTTCGAACAGTCCTATGGAGGAATCGATGGCGACAGCGCTTCGAGTGCAGAGCTTTACGCGATTCTGTCCAGTCTGTCCGATGTACCGATCAGGCAGGGCATAGCTGTCACAGGATCAGTGGACCAGAGAGGTGAAATCCAGCCCATAGGAGGCGTAACGGAGAAAATCGAGGGATTCTTCGATGTTTGCAGAGAAAAGGGCTTTGACGGCAGTCATGGCGTCATGATTCCGGTGCAGAACGTGGATAACCTGATGCTGAAGGATGAAATCATCGTTGCGGTGAAGGAAGGACTTTTCCATATCTATGCCATAAAATCCATAGATGAAGGTATTGAAGTGCTTACGGGAAGGTCTTCAGGAAGAAATACCGATAAAGGCTTTGTTGAAGGAAGTGTTTTTGATCTTGCCCATAAGAAACTCAGAAGATTTTCCGAAGCCATTCACGCCATGAAGAGATAGATTTTCCAGATGGACGATTCATCTGATTTACTGGTCACCTCTTCTTCTGATGAGTTTTGGATTTGGGACAGAAAAGGAGAAGGCTGAATATCAGTCTTCTCCTTTAAAATGGCATGAATATTCACCTGTGTAAGGAGACTATTTTTCTTCCTTGACACTTACGCCTTTCCAGAAAGCAACATGATTTTTGATTTCAGCGGCTGCAGTCTTCGGCTCTTTATAGGTCCAGGCGGCATTGGCGTTTTTCTTTCCGTTTATTTCAATATCGAAATAACTTGCTTCGCCTTTCCAGGGACACGTCGTATGATGGTCCGTTTCCGTCAGCAGGTCAGTTTTTACATCTTCAGGTGGGAAGTAATGGTTATCTTCAACTATGATGGTTCTGTCGCTTCGTGCGATGACTTCATCGTTCCAGGTTGCTACGATCATTTCTACACCTCCTTTTTTCTGCTAAAGGGTTTTCATGAAATCCTTTGCCCGTTCTATGATTGCCGCATCACCTACTGCTAGAATCTTGTCGTTTTTCTCCATTTCCATGTAGGGTCCTGGTGATAGAATAAGATCCTTTCCTCTACGGATTCCGATGATTGTTGCGCCGGTGTTCTGCCAGAATTTGCTCTCGGAGATGGTTTTTCCGATGAGATGGGAATCATCACTGATGGGAATTTCAACGGGATTCATGGGATTCGTGTTCTTCAGTCTTTCGGAGTAGTCGATGATTTTATCGATGATCTCCATGATCTCAGTTTCAATGGCTTTTTTCTTAGCCAGAAGATCAAGCACATCACTTCTTAATGAAGATATGCTTTCCTTGTTCTGATTGCTCTCCATATATTTATGGGCATTTCTTTTGGATGTGATGACCACACCGCTTCCTAAGGTCGCCTGAACGACTTCCATGTCTTCAAGGAGAATGATGGCACGTCTTATGGTCTCTGGCGAGACGTTGTATTCGCCTGCAAGAGAGGAACGGCCGAATATCTTTGCGCCTTCTTTGAACTCTCCATTAGCAATTCTGGATGCGATATCCAGGGCGATCTGTTTATAGCGGGGAACTTTAATTCTTATTTCTTTATCCATCAATAACACTCCCAATCTGTTTATGTCCTCATTATATCATGAAGACAATGTTCTGCAGTATTTTGTCAATATCTTCATAATATGTTTTCAGAAAGTGACGTTGACACCTGATGAGGGCTGCCGTATAATCAGATCAAACGATTGAATGATTGTTCAATCGTTTGATCGTATAGATGGGGGTAATGAAATGATAAAGACAGCAGCAGAAAAATGTGACTGTGATGTGATTCATGAAGATGTTATGGAACTGGTCAGACTGAAAATGCCAAGGGAAGAGTCCCTTCTTGATCTTGCAGAGCTCTTTAAAGTCTTCGGCGACTCCACAAGAGTCAGGATTCTATGGGCACTTGATACCCATGAGATGTGCACCTGCGATCTCGCATTTGCGCTCAACATGACTCAGTCTGCTATTTCTCATCAGCTGAGGGTGCTGAAGCAGGCGAAGCTCGTCAAAAACAGGCGGGAAGGAAAAATCGTCTATTACAGCCTTGCAGACGATCATGTCAGAACCATATTCGATCAGGGAATGGAACACATCAGCGAAGCATAGGAGTGATTTAGATATGGAAATGAAGAAAAAAGAGCTGGTTCTCGAGGGTCTTTCCTGTGCAAACTGCTCAGCGAAAATCGAGGATGAAGCCAATGCCATGGAAGGCGTAAATGCAAGGGTGAACTTTGTCACGAAGACTCTTTCACTTGAATATGATCCTGTTTTCGAGGAAGAAGAAATCATGGGAAAGGTGAAAGGAATCGTGCTGAGTCATGAACCCGATATCGATATAATCGACAAGAACAGGTCTTCGGAGGAGACGTTCCTTCTGGAAGGTCTATCGTGCGCAAACTGTGCCATGAAGATGGAAAATGAGATTGGAAAGATTCAAGGGGTTGAAGGGGTAAGTATCGACTTTGTGACGAAGAAAATGAGAATTACCCCCAAGGAAGGAAATCTTTCAAGACATGAGCTGGAAAAGATAAAAAGCATTGTAAAAGAAATCGAGGGAGATACAGAAGCGATCTCCTTAAGTGACAGAAGTCCATCGGGTAAAATGAATGCAAGGTCACTTTGGTCCCAGCATAAAGAAGATATGCTGAAAATTGCAGGAAGCGCACTGCTGATGCTTATAGCTGTTCTTCTTCCGGTGGAGGGTCTTCTTAAGAATCTTCTCTTTTCCTCTTCCTATTTCCTGGTGGGAGGAGAGATTCTTCTTAGAGCAGGCAGAAACATCCTTCGTGGACAGGTGTTTGATGAGAATTTTCTTATGTCCGTTGCGACCATCGGGGCAATCCTCATCGGAGAGTTTCCCGAAGGTGTTGCAGTCATGCTCTTCTATCAGGTGGGAGAGCTGTTTCAGGACTTTGCAGTGGAAAAATCAAGAAAGTCCATCGGAGAGCTTATGGACATCAGACCGGATTTTGCTCATCTTGTTCAAGGCAGTGAGAGCATTAAAGTTTCTCCTGAAGAAGTATCTGCCGGAGATGTCATTCTGGTCAGACCGGGCGAAAAAGTGCCTCTTGACGGAAACGTCATAGATGGAAGCTCCATGATGGATACTTCAGCTCTGACAGGGGAATCCATGCCAAGAGAGGTAAATATCGGTAACGAAGTCATGGCAGGATTTCTGAACCGAAATGGTCTTTTGAAGATTGAAGTCACAAAGACTTTCGGAGAATCAGCAGTATCGAAGATTCTGGAGCTTGTGGAGAATGCCTCTTCAAGGAAAGCGCCTACAGAAAATTTCATTACGAAGTTTGCACGATACTACACACCTTTTGTAGTGATATCCGCTCTGATCATTGCCGCTGTGCCTCCTCTTCTTACAGGGGACCCATTTGCCCAGTGGATCTACCGGGCACTGGTGTTTCTTGTCATCAGCTGTCCCTGCGCTCTTGTTGTTTCCATACCGCTGGGATTTTTCGGTGGAATAGGCGGCGCATCAAGACGTGGAATTCTCATCAAGGGCGGAAACTATCTTGAAGCCTTGAATGATGTGGATACGGTGGTCTTCGACAAGACAGGAACACTGACAAAAGGAAAGTTTGAAGTTACAGAGATTATGCCTTCTAGGGGATTCACGAAGGAAGAGCTTCTTAAGGCCTGTGCCTATGCAGAAAGCTATTCCAGTCATCCGATCGCAGAGTCTGTGCTGAAAGCCTATGGAAACAGAATTGATAACAGAAGCATCAAAGAATATGAAGAAGTTGCGGGATATGGCGTAAGAGCAATGATTGAAGAAGACGAAGTCCTTGCAGGAAACAGCAGACTCATGGTCAGGGAAAGCATTGTGTATGATGACGTCAAGACCCTAGGCACAGTTGTCTATGTTTCCATAAACGGGAAATATGCGGGGCATCTTGTGATCTCGGATGAAATCAAGGAAGATGCGAAAGCGGCAATCGAAAATCTGAAAGCCCTTGGAATCAGAAAGACTGTGATGCTCACAGGTGATCTTAAAGCTGTAGGAGAAAAGATCGGAAAGACATTAGGCATCGATGTGGTTTATGCCGAGCTTCTACCTCAGGATAAGGTGGCGAAACTTGAAGAGATCCAGAGTCAGAACGGAAAAGGGAAAATCATTTTCGTTGGGGACGGCATCAATGATGCACCTGTTCTAGCTAGAGCGGATATCGGATTCTCCATGGGTGCTCTTGGCTCTGATGCAGCCATAGAGGCATCAGATGTGGTCCTTATGACCGATGAACCGGGAAGGATTGCCACCGCCATAAACATTGCAAGAAGAACCCGAAAGATTGTATGGCAGAACATCATCTTTGCACTGGGCGTTAAAGGGATATTCCTCATCATGGGTGCTCTAGGTTACGCAACCATGTGGGAAGCGGTATTTGCAGATGTGGGGGTTACGGTGATTGCAGTCATCAACACCATGAGGGCAATGAAGACTGAAAACCTGTAAAAGGGCGATATAGAAATCTTCTGCAGAGTAAATCGGAGATCAGAAAAAATACATCCTGCTGAATAATGAACCGGCAAAAGGGGAAATTTATCCCTTCTGCCGGTTCGCTTTTTCTATTTATCTCTGTTTAGAATCTTCTCCGCTCTTGGGGCTCTCAGCATGGAGGCTGCGGGCATATTGGATCCAAGAAGTGGTGCCAGATAATATTTGAAAGCCTCAGTCACATTGTTTCCGTCCCTGCTGATATACTCGTCAGGCATGAGTTTGGTTTTTGCAGCCACATCCTTCAGGCTGCTCAGTTTATAGTCCACAGAGTAGAATCCTGTTCGGTGAATGGTGATGGAACCGTCCACGTTCTGCCAGATGGCAAACTGAGCAGCCTTTTCACCGACTTCTCTGGCTTCTCTCTGATCCACATCGGATACACATCCGAGGAAAGATCTCTGGAGATAACCGAAGGTGTCTGATCTTACTCTACCGATTTTCAGCTTGTCCTTGATCTCTTTCGTAAGAAGATCACCGAGAGCACCGGTTCCGGAGAGGGATACATTTCCATGGGAGTCCTTCTCTCTTTTCCCCAGCCTTTCCATGATGGGCACTCCGCTCTCGTCCACAATACCTTCAGATAAAGCCACGATGCATCTTCCATGCTGATCGTAGATTCTTTTGACATCTGATAGGAAGGTTTCCACCTTGAATGCGCGCTCTGGAAGGTAGATGAGATGAGGGCCGTCATCGGGATATTTCTGAGCAATGGAGGATGCGGCAGTTAAAAAACCTGAATGCCTGCCCATGACAACACCGATGTGTACACCAGGAAGAGCTCTGTTATCCAGATTCAGACCGATGAAGCTCTGGGCAACGAACTTTGCTGCCGATCCATAACCTGGTGTATGGTCATTGATCATGAGATCATTGTCGATGGTCTTTGGAATATGGATGGCGCGGAACTCATAGTTTGAAGCCTCCGCTTCTTCATTGACGATTCTTACGGTATCGGCGGAGTCATTGCCACCGATGTAGAAAAAATAGCGTACACCGTGGGCTTTGAATACCCTGAAGATTTCCTGACAGTATGCTTTATCCGGTTTGTCCCTAGTGGAAAGAAGTGCTGATGAGGGTGTTACCGCCACGCGTTCCAGATTGTTTGTGGTTTCCTGAGTGAGATCCAGAAAATCCTCGTTGATGATCCCGCGCACACCATTTATGGCCCCATAGACCTTCGTGATCTGAGGGAATTTTCGAGACTCAAGAACGACACCTACAAGAGATTCATTGATTACTGCTGTGGGTCCTCCACCCTGAGCGACAACGACCTTACCTTCAAGTTTCATAACTGCACCTGCCTTATGCCTAATATTTTGAATTTTCTTTTATCATAACATATTTGTATAAGACTTAAGAACAGAAGAAGAGAGAAAGAAAGGACATTCTGTTAATTTTTCGCAGAAAGCGTCAAGGGAAAATCGGGAAATGGTATCATTGAGATAAGAGTTCACCGTATGTTTATACATGGGAGGGTAATGGCATGGAAGAAAGAAGGCTGTCTCCTGGTAAGCTGCTTTTAGTCGTCTTTGGAAATCTTGTTGTCATGGGGCTTACTGTTATCGCAGCGTATAATCTCGAAGGATATATCCTTGAAACTTTCGGGTTTCTCGCCACTCTGACCTATTCAGTGATCGGTCTGTCTGTGATTCTCATCATTACCGTATTTGTATTCAGACTGGAAAGTGTGAGGATCAAGGCAGGAGGGCTAGGCATTCCATTTATATCCCTGTATCTTTTCCTGAAGATGGTTCTTGAAAACGACACAGGGATGATCCTGTCTGTGATGATCATACTGAGTGCGCTTGTCATGACTTTATTCAAGCTGAGAGGGATGTCGCTCTATTACAGTATGGCCATGCTTTTTCTTGTATTTGTCGTGATTATGATAGAACTTATGGGAATGGATCTTAAATTACTGCTCGATACATATGGACTGTTATTTTTCGGCAACTGATTTTGAAAAACACTTTTAACACGAGGAGGTTTTCTTATGAATGCAACTGTGGGCGCTGTTTTCGGATGGGTCATTGTCATCGCCTATTCATTTACAATCCTGAACTATATCCTGAAATTCATCAACCGGAAATGGGGTAAAGAGATCCGAAAGAACGAGAAACTGAAGGGACCTTTCCAGATGGTCATGTCCTTTATCGTCAGGAACCATAGGATATTCGGTTTCATTACGCTGGGTGGGATTCTGGTGCATTTCTTTATCCAGTTCAGCAGGTGGGGATTGGTTGCAAGTGGCGCGGTCGCTGCAGGCCTTATGTTCACCCAGGCGGGTCTTGGTGCATTTGGTACCTATATCAGAAAGAAGAAAAAAGGACCATGGCTCATCGCACATCGGATCGTAGCCGTGCTTCTGCTTTTAGCAATCATCTATCATATCGTCTACGTAAAGCGGAATTACAGTTTTTAGAAAATAAGTGAATTTCATGGTATATGAGCACTTCCAGGCATTGATAGATTAATATCAATGCTTGTTTTTATGGTTGAATTGAAGTAGAATTATCTGGTATTAGGGAGTAGCTTCTCTGTATCTTATAGGTATAGAGTGTGGACAGTCGTCATGACGATTAACAATCCGGTTGTCCAATCGAATTTCTTTGAAAGCGAGACTTTTACCAATGTTTTTGGTAAAGGGTCTTTTTTTATGGGCTGAAATGCCTTTGATAGCATCTTTTGACTGAAAAACAAATATAATTCGAGGAGAATGACCATGAAAATCACCGCAATCATCATCTTTATCCTGACTTATGTACTGCTGCTCTCCTTACCTAAGCATAGAGCAAAAATAGCGGTCACTTCTGCATCGCTTTTTGTGATCCTGGGGATTATTCCGCTTAGTGGAGTGTTTTCCATCATCGACTGGAATGTCATTTTTATGATTGCAGGAACAATGGGTCTTGTATCACTTTTCATCGATTCAAAAATGCCCTCACTTCTGGCGGATATCATCATAGCAAAAACGCCTAATGTCATGTGGGCCATCGTATCTCTGGCTTTGTTTGCCGGAATCATCTCAGCGTTCGTTGACAACGTTGCAACAGTCCTTATGGTTGCGCCTGTAGCCCTCACCATCTGCAGAAAACTTGGCGTATCACCAATTTCAAGCATCATCGCCATTTCTGTGTCATCTAACCTTCAGGGAGCAGCGACACTTGTGGGCGATACCACATCCATCCTTCTTGCTGGACATCTTGATATGAACTTCTTTGATTTCTTTATCTATAAAGGAACTCCAGGCCTGTTCTTCATTGTTCAGGTCGGTGCGGTCATGTCCACGCTTGTCCTATTATGGATATTCAGAAAAGAGAAGCAGCCCGTAGCTGCACTGGAAAAGACAGTCGTAACCGATTATTTTCCAAGTATTCTTCTTGTACTTATGGTCATTCTACTGATCATCGCATCGTTTGTGCCGAATACGCCTGATACCATCAACGGAATCATCTGTATGGCGCTGCTTTTTGTGGGCCTCATCAAGAGCTATGTGGTCAATCATGACAGAAAGCTCATAACAAACGCCATAAGAGAAATCGACTATGTGACACTTCTTCTTCTATCCGGACTCTTTGTGGTCGTAGGGGGTATTTCTGAAGTGGGTGTCATAGAAGATATCGCAGCAATCTTTGTCAGAATTTCCGGAGATAATCTGTTTCTTGTCTATACACTCATCGTATGGTTTTCGGTACTGATTTCCGCATTCATCGACAATATCATCTACACAGCGACCATGCTTCCTGTTATAGGGGGGATTGCATCGCTTCTTGGCGGAGACCCGACCGTGCTCTACTTCGGACTCATTATCGGAGCCACTTTAGGCGGTAACCTTACCCCGATTGGCGCTTCAGCCAATATTGCCGGTATCGGTATTCTTTCTAAGCAGGGATTTGAAGTGACTACGAAAGACTTCACAAGAATAGGTGTCCCCTTCACTCTTGTAGCGGTTCTTTCAGGATACATTCTGACCTGGTTCCTGTTTGCGTAGAAAGTGAACTAAAGACAGATCACATAAGTCATAAGAATAAGTATATGTATATCAAGAAGAGAAGAAGTGCAGTGGCTTTATCATGAGGCCTAATGCACTTCTTCTCCTGATTTTGGGGGATTATTTCTGGGTATTCTGTTTATCTGAGAAATTCTCCATATGCATTGAGGATTCTCAGGCACCTTAAGGTGTTGAAATGTCCTCTTCTTCCTTCCTCGAGAGGAAAGTGGAGCTCACCGCTGTAGGTGATGCCCTTTGAAAAGGTGCCGTCGGGATGCTGTTTTTCCTTAAGTATTATGAGCGCTTCCTCCATTCTTTTATCATAGGGAAAGCCTCGATCCATAAAATAGTAAAGCGCTCTATGGATATCGTATTTCCACCGTGTGGGAAAGGCCAGATTGAGGAATTTATGATCGATGATCTCACCCGTATGGTCGGAACGGAAAAGGTTATGTTGAAGAATAAACTGAGAGGCGCATTCTGCAGCTTCTTTAATCTCCTCAAGCCTGTAAGTGTATCCGTTTCTCTCATATTCAAGAAACCCTTCAAGAACGGAAATGGTCGAATGCATGGAGCTGTGCCTGACATTATTGCGGTTATATCTGCAGTTGTAGCCGCCGTCTGAAAGACTGACCTCTAGCAGATTATCCACCAGGGGTTTCAGAAGATCTTCCTCGACCAGAAAATAACTCGAGAAGTTCAGTGTCATGCCGTTCACGCAGACATCGCTTTTTTTGTCCGAGGAAATGGCGATACCGCCATCAGAAGCTCTATGCTGAAGAAAGATGTTCCGGGCAGGAATCATAGCTTCCTTCGTGTCTCGAGGGATTTCCAGATAGCGAAGATCAAGAAGGGTGTAATGGGTGCTTGTCCATTTGCCCACATAGTCGCTTTTTCCGAAAGTGTAGTCGTCATTCTGATGGGACAGGAAACGCTTTCCGAATCCGTCGATCAAGGTCTGTTTCTGAAGTTCTCTTAGTGTATCTACATCTTCTTCCAGCAGATACTTTCTGGTCTGGTAGATAATGCAAGGGTCTGAGGAGAGAAGAAAATCCAGCGCTTCATCACTGAGTATCCGGTCATCC
Source organism: Proteiniclasticum sp. (assembly GCF_032054185.1). Classification (NCBI taxonomy): domain Bacteria; kingdom Bacillati; phylum Bacillota; class Clostridia; order Eubacteriales; family Clostridiaceae; genus Proteiniclasticum; species Proteiniclasticum sp. The sequence goes on along the minus strand of NZ_DAMBTF010000007.1, from coordinate 115,888 downwards.
ATAGATCAGTCCTCTTCTTTCATGGTATAGATCTTCCCCTGAAAATCGATGATGTAGATTTCTCCTTCCTTATCCAGTCCGAAGGAGGAAATCATAAGATCCGTATCCAGAAGATCATGGTTTTCCGCTTTGAGATCTGAGTCAAACCACAGTGCCCAGATCCTTCCTGAGATGAAATCGCCGTAGATATAAGCGCCTTTTAAGCTGTCCATATCGTCTCCATAATACGTGAAGCCGCCTGTGATGGATTTCCCTTCTGAGTGGGGATATTCATAGACTGGGGGAATATGATTCTCTATGGATGAGCCCTCTTCGTACGTGCTAGTCCCTTCGAAGCGGTTCCATCCGTAATTTCCTCCAGATTCGATCAGATCGATTTCCTCGATTTCTCCCTGACCCACGTCAGCTGCAATGAGGAGATTTCTGCCGGGGTCAAAGCTGAATTTCCATGGATTTCGAAGACCGTAGGCATAGATTTCTTCCAGGATATTTCCGCCTTGTCCCTTGAAAGGATTGTCTTCAGGAAGGAGATATGCCTGATCTTCCGTATCCACATCGATCCTCAGGAGTTTGCCGAGGTAACTTTCCAGATTCTGCGCATTGTCCTCAGGATCTCCACCTGACCCGCCGTCACCTGATGCGATGTAGAGATATCGGTCTTCTCCGAAAAGAAGGCTTCCGCCGTTATGGTTGCTGAAAGGCTGGTCATAGGAGAGAAGAACCTTCTCTGTGGAAAGATCCACGGGAGAGACACCTTCATGGGTGAAACGCGAAATGAATGTCTTGCCTTCCTTAGTGTAGTTCACGAAAAGGTATCCGTTATCTTTATACTGAGGGTGAAAAGCAAGTCCAAGAAGGCCCATCTCCTGTCCGGATATGTCTACCACCTGAGAAAGATCAAGATAAACCGCCTTTTCCTGTGAATCCTCGAGTGATACGGAGTAAACAAGTCCATGGCGCTCGACGACATAGACAGTATCTTCATCGGTTTCATCATGGGTAAGTGCTAAAGGTTCCTTGAAGGTAAGTCCTGGAAAAGCATCTTCAAGCCTGTATTCTTCCGGCTGAAAGGAGTCCGGTACCGTAAAATCATCGTCATCTCGATCAGAAGGGGTTTCAGCTGCTGGGGTTTCAGGTTCTTCGACAGGTGTCTCCGGGTTTTCAGTACCTGTAGGAGGAAGAGGCTCCATATCGTCATCCTTCTGGTTTACATTGCATGCTGCAAGCATAAGGGCAAGGAGAGGGACAATCAGTTTAACTGGCTTCATTTTTCTCATCTCCTTAAAATGAATTGAATATTCTGCAATTTAGTTAATCTGATTGTATCAAAGGATATGGGGGATGTAAAATCTGAAAGTTCTCCTGAGAAAGAGTGTCGTTTAACTGCATCGGTAATACGAAGTGAGGGCCTCTTCTTCCTGAAAACATAGTCATTGTGTATTAAGTATGCTAATATTTTCTTAATAGATGAATAAACATACGGCTAGAACAAATTTTTCAGCGAGGTGAATGTCATGAACGAGAAAAGCGGAATTACCATTTCAAAGAAATCGTTTCTTTCCTCTGTAATCATCCTGGGTATCCTCATGATACTCTCGGGACTTCTGACAAAAATCATTCCCTCAGGCACATATCAGCGGATCTTCACTGAGGGCAGAGAGTCTGTGGTTCCCGGTTCATTCCGGTTTATGAATAATGTGGACTATCCTTTCTACAGATGGTTTACAGCACCTGTGGAAGTGCTTTTTGGCCCCGATGCGCTGACGATCATCGTCATCATTCTTTTCATACTCCTCATCGGGTCTTCTTTCAGGGTTCTTGATAAGAGCGGCATTCTTCGGTATATCATGGCTTCTATTGTAAAGCGTTTTGAAAAGAGAAAGTATATCCTCATGGGGATCCTGATTCTGTTTTTCATGCTTTTCGGATCACTCTTCGGAATATTTGAGGAACTGATTGTTCTGGTGCCCATGGCCGTAACCCTTTCCTATTCCCTTGGATGGGACTCTTTAGTCGGACTTGGCATCAGTGCCATGGCTTCCGGCTTCGGTTTTTCCGCAGCGATCTTCAATCCCTTTACTTTAGGCGTTGCTCAGACACTGGCAGACCTTCCGCCATATTCCGGTATGGCCTACCGCATTCTGATCTTCATCACCATATATCTTGCTCTATATGGCTTTCTGTACCTCTATGCAAGAAGAATCGAAAAGAAACCGTCCCTGTCACCTGTATATCAGGAGGACCGGGCGGTAAAGAGAAGATTTTCCCTTGATGAAGAAGTTCAGAACTTCGATCAGAAGAAGATGGATAAAGCAGTGAGAATCTATACCATCTTCATGGGGCTGATGGTATTCGTGATTCTGCTGGGATTTTTTGTGCCTGCACTTTCCCAGATTACGCTGCCTCTTGTTGCGGTCATTTTTCTCATCGCAGGGGTTGTGGGCGGTGCACTCAGTGAATATGGAACCTTCAGGGAGATTCTTCTGGATCTTATGAGAGGCTTTCTTTCCATGCTGCCAGCTGCAGTTCTGATCCTCATGGCCATGAGCATCAAGCATATCATGACAGAAGGCAAAGTCATGGACAGCATACTTTTCTATGCCTCAGGGTATATTGAGGGACTCAGTCCGAATCTTGCGGTTCTCGGACTGTATGTCCTCATTCTTGTTCTTGATTTCTTCATCGGTTCAGGCTCGGCAAAAGCGTTTCTTGTTATGCCCATCATCCTCCCTCTGACGGATATGGTTGATGTCACAAGGCAGACAGCAATCCTCGCCTTCTGTTTCGGTGACGGATTTTCGAACCTGATGTTTCCTACAAACCCTACGCTGATGATTGCCCTGGGCCTTACCGTCGTAAGCTACCCGAAGTGGATCAGGTGGTCCATCAAGATTCAGGCAGTGGTATTTTTCATCACCTTAGGTTTCCTTTTTCTTGCAAACTCATTCGGCTATGGACCGTTTTAGGAGGGAGATTTCATGATGACATCAGATGCAGCAAAACACTTGAGTGAAGCAGTCACCTTCAGAACCATATCCCATGCTGATTATACCCTTACGGATTACGGCGAGTACCGGGCATTTCTTGAGTTTCTCGAAAAAACCTATAAAAATGTGCACAGATATACAAAGAGGGTGATGATCAGTGAATTCAGTCCGGTCTATCATCTTGAAGCGAAAACCAAGAAGTATCCGCCGATTCTCCTTCTTGGCCATTATGACGTGGTCCCTGTTGAGGAAAGCACGATAAAAGACTGGGCAGTACCGCCCTTTTCCGGTGAGATCAGAGAGGACTATATCTACGGAAGAGGAACCCTTGATGATAAGAATCAGATTATTTCCATCATGGAAGCCATGGAGGAAATTCTTGAAGAAGGGTATGTGGGTGAAAGGGATATTTACATCGCTTTCGGTTTTGATGAGGAAATCGGAGGAATGAACGGGGCTAAACAGATTGCTGCCTACTTCAGGGAAAGAGGAATCACTTTTGATCTTGTCCTTGATGAAGGGGGAGCTGTGGTTGAAGGGGTAGTAGAGGGGCTAGAGACACCGGTGGCACTTGTTGGTGTTGCAGAGAAAGGATCCTCTATGATCAGGGTGAAAGCGAAGGGTGACGGTGGTCACTCCTCAATGCCAGGGCGGACATCGGCAATTACAGTATTATCGGAAGCGGTTCTGAGGCTTTCAGAAAACCCCATGAAGCCCAGACTCACTGCACCGGTGACAGAGATGCTTAGGGGTATGGCACCCTATATGGGCAGAAAGGGCATCTTTCTGAAGTCCATAGACAGAAGTTTTCCCTATCTGTCACGGGTACTCTCGAAGAGTACGACCATGAATTCTCTCATCAGGACGACCATTGCGGCAACGATGATGAATGCCGGAACAGCGCCAAATGTCATGCCTCAGGAAGCGAGTGTCACTTTCAGCGCAAGAATTCTTCCAGGGGATACTTACGAGAATGTCATCGCTCATATGATGAAGGTGAACCGTCATCTTCCTCTTGAGTACGAGACTCTCGTCAAGGAAGAAGCATCAGCTGTATCACCCCATGACAGTGAAGCATTCAGAAAACTGGAGAAGAATATCCATAAAGTTTTTCCGGAGACCAAGGTTCTTCCCTATCTTATGGCAGGAGGAACGGATGCCAGAAAATATGAGGGTTTATCTGAAAACATACTGAGATTCAGCTGCATCAGAATGAATAATGAGGATCTCGACAGAATTCATTCAACGGATGAGCGGATACATATGGATAATCTAAGGGTTATGATCGAGTTCTATAAGGTTATGATAAAGGGGTGAGAAAATAGCCTGCGATTGTCCAAAGACAGGTATTCTTTTAGAAAAGCACGACGAATATAAAGTAAAAATGCATCTGTTTATCTACGGAAAAACCGTAATATACAGATGCATCTTATTTTCTATTTCACCGAGAATTTTTATCAGGAACTCGTTCTTCATTTCGATGAGCGATTCCATTTCGTTGATGAGAAGGTTATCCTTACGGTTTCCGGTTTCCATGAAGAACATGGAAAGTCCGCCAGGACCTACATGGGTACCTACTGCAACGCCCATCTGCATGAGATGGATCTCACCCTTGAAGCCGGTCTCTTCAAGCAGCTTAGCTTTCAGGTTGTCTGCATAGCTTTTGTCTGTGGTATAACCGATAATGACAAAATCTGTAAGCGCTTCATCATTTCTCTTCTGGAATTCACGGATATAGTGAGCAAGTACTTTTCTTCTTCCTCTTTCCTTGGCCACAATGGAACCTTTGCCGTCTTTCATGGTCATGATGGGTTTGAGTTTAAGCATTTTACCGATGATCGCACTGGCACCGGAAAGTCTTCCGCTTCTGATGAGATGATCAAGATCATCTACTGTCAGGAAGTGCTTGACGTTGGTCTTATAGGTTTCATTGAAGTCGATGAGTTCCTGAAAAGATGCACCTTTCTCACGAAGTATGGCACTTTTCATGATGAGCCAACCGCTGCCGTGACTCATGGACTTGGAGTCCACGACGTAGATTTTTATATCCGACTCCGGATTCTCCTCGTAGAAGTAGTCTTTGGCAAGTGCTGCCGACTGGTAGGCACCGCTGGTTCCGCTGGACATGCATATGCAGAGAATTTCTTTGGTTCCTTTTTTCGCCTCTTCTCTCATGATGTCGAGATAGTAAACAGGACTTGGCATTCCTGTTGTTGGGGGATTTTCAAGTTTTTCCATCATGCTGTAGAACTCATCCGCTGTAATATCGATACGGTCTCTGTAGCTTTTGCCGTCCATGGTCACAGTAAGGGGTGCTATGCTGATGTCATATTTATCCAGGATTTCCTGGGATAGGTCGCAGGTTGAATCTGCCATTAGTTTAATCATTTTTCCTCCATATGGCATGGAAAGGTATAGGCTTTTTCCATTTAGCGCCATGTTTTATCTTCATTATTATAAAGCATCCTGGACATTTAACCTAATAATTTCTTCGGATTGGATGAATCTCTGGTCTGTTCCTTCGAACTTTTGTACCCTAAGCCGAGACCTCAAGGAGAAGAAGGAAAGAAGAAGATGCTATAATATTGATATTATGATATTCAGACAGGAGAAAGAAGATGGGGATTTATAGAAGATATTTCAGGAAATACAGGGTGCTGTTCTTTACTGCGGTCACTTTTGTATTCTTCGAATCCATGTGTGATCTGCTTCAGCCTACCATTATGGCAAGAATCATTGATGATGGGGTAAGAAAGGGTGAGGTTCAGATTGTCCTTGAACTGGGACTGCTTATGATTTTCATCACTGCCCTTGGTGCGGTGTTTGCCGCAATGAGAAATATTCTGGCCTCGCAGGTATCTCAAAGGTTCGGGAAGGATCTGAGGGAAGATCTGTTCTCAAAGATCATGAACTTCTCAGAGGAGAGTGCGGACAGGATCGACAGCGGTTCGCTGATCACAAGAATGACAAACGATACTGCCCAGTCGGTACAGTTCGTGAACGGGATGATGAGAATCTTCTTCAAGGCTCCTGTGACAGGAATAGGAAGTATGATTCTGGCTGTTGCCTTAAGCCCGAATCTTTCCCTTGTTCTTTTTCTGGTCGTGGGTATCGTGTCACTTCTCATCACCGTCAGCATGAAGATGAGCTACAAGAGATTTGCTAAAGTTCAGGCAGCCATGGACAGGCTGAATCTCGTGATCCAGGAATATCTCATGGGTATAAGACTCGTCAAGGCTTTCGGGCGTCAGAGCCATGAAGAGGATAAGTTTGAAGAAGCCAATGCGGACCTCGAGAAAAAGGGGATTTCTTCTCAGGTCATCGTGGCCTACTTTGCTCCGGTTCTGAGCCTTGTGGTGAGTGTCGGAATCGCACTGGTTCTATATATCGGAAGCATTTTCTTCATGCGTGGAGAAATTGAAGTTGGAAAGGTTGCAGCCTTCATCAGCTACATGACTCAGATACTCACCTCCATCATCATGATTACGAATATCTTCAATACATTCGTCAGGACCAAGGCCAGCACAGAACGTATATCGGAAATCTTCAGTGCGAAATCCGATCTGGATGAGGGTGAAGGAACCCTTAGCGGTGAGGGAATGAAAGTGGAGTTTCAGGAGGTATCCTTTGCCTATCCGGAAGGAAGCGGAAGATTTGCTCTTGAAGATCTGTCCTTTACCCTTGAAAGAGGAGAAACCCTTGCGGTCATAGGACCTACAGGATCCGGAAAATCAACCCTCGCCTGGCTTCTATTAAGATTCTATGATGTCAAAAGGGGGAAGATCCTTCTGGACGGGACGGATATCAGAGAAATCAATATCAGCCGTCTTCGTGAAGCCATTTCTCTTTCCTCTCAGAAGACCATGCTCTTCTCGGGAAGCGTCAGAGAGAACATTGCATGGGGAGAAGAGGATATTCCCCTTGAACGGGTTGTTCAGGCGGCAAGAACTGCAGAGGCGCATGACTTTATCGAAAAAATGGATAAAGGATACGACAGCGAAATCATGCAGGGAGCAGTCAATCTTTCCGGCGGACAGAAGCAGAGAATTTCCATTGCCAGAGCTCTCGCCAAGAAATCAGGACTGCTCATCCTGGATGATTCCACAAGTGCCCTTGATGCCGTAACAGATGCCAAGGTCAGGAAGGGGATAAGAGCCTTCAGTCCGGAAAAGACCACGATCATCATTACACAGAGAATCGGAACAGCACTTGGCGCAGATCGGATACTTGTGCTTTCCCATGGGAAAAGGGTCGGATTCGGAAGCCATGAAGACCTCATGGAAAACTGTGAAATCTACAGAGAAATCTACACCTCTCAGATCGGTGAGGATGATTTGGAGGTGGAGCATGGCTAAAGAACAATTAAACACTGAAAAAATGGACAATATGCCCAAATTCGGAAGATTCGGGGGAGGAGCGAAAAGGTTCGATCCTGTGGAAAAACCGAAGAACATCAGAGATACGCTGAAAAGGCTCATCAGTCTCTTCAGAAGATACAGAAAAGCGATCTTTACCGCCACGATTCTTACACTTCTGGCATCGGCCATTTCTCTTTCAGTGCCGCTGCTCATCGGGCAGGCCATAAATACCTATGATATTGAAGCACAGATTGTTGATACCTCTCTTCTTCATCGGATTCTCTATACGCTTCTCATCTGCTATGCCGCGGTCTGGTTTCTGCAGACAATTAACGGTGTGCTCATGGCTAAGGTCACCCAGAAGCTGGTCAAGGATCTTCGGGAAACATTTTTTGAAAAGCTTCAGCGAATCCCGCTGAATTTTTATGATGAGAGGCCTCATGGGGACACCATGAGCAGAATGACAAATGATGTGGACAACATCAGCGGATCCATTGCTCAGACGACCACCGAGTTTATCGCGTCGCTTTTTACCCTTGTGGGTACCCTTGGCATGATGCTCTATCTGAATCTCATACTGACAGGACTTTCACTGGTTTCGGTGCCTCTTTTTATGATCCTCACCAGAGTCATCGCAAAAAGAAGCAGAGTCTATTTTATGGGCAGACAGAGAGCGCTCGGAAAGCTGAGCGGGATAACGGAAGAGAGCATAACCGGTCTTAAGATGGTCAAAGCCTTCAATCAGAGAGAGAAGATGGAGGAAGAGTTCAGAACAACAAATTCTGAGCTGTGCGATCATGCCACAAAGGCTCAGATATGGGCAGGTTTTCTTATGCCGTTTATGAATGTCATCAGCAATCTTTCCTTTGCGCTTATAGCCCTTGCAGGAGGCGTAATGACGGTCAGAGGAGCACTCAGCATCGGAATTGTTGTGAGTTTTCTGACCTACTCCAAGCAGTTCGCAAGACCGCTAAACAATATTGCGGGTATGTTCAATAACATCCAGTCTGCTCTGGCTGGAGCGGAAAGAATATTTGAGATTCTGGATGAGGATGAGGAAGTTGAAGATGGTCAGGATGCGGAAGTAATAACCAGACCTCTTGGTAAAATAGAATTCCAGCATGTGCATTTTTCCTACGACGGTAAAAAAGAAGTACTTGAAGATGTCAGTTTTAGCATAAATCCTGGAGAAACCATAGCCCTTGTGGGGGAGACAGGTGCGGGAAAAACGACCATCGTCAATCTCATGACCAGATTCTATGATCTTGATGAAGGAAAGATCACCTTTGACGACAGGGACATCAGGTCCATAAAAAGGAGAAGTCTCATGGAGAATTTCTCCGTGGTTCTTCAGGACACATTTCTTTTTTCAGGAACCATAAAAGACAACATAAGATATGCAAAGCCCGATGCGACTGAAGAGGAAATCATCCTTGCAGCAAGGCTTGCCCATGCGGAGGAGTTCATTCTCATGCTGCCTGATGGATTTGACACTATGGTTTCAGGAAATACGGATACACTCAGTCAGGGGCAGAGACAGCTTCTCTCCATCGCAAGAGCTGTGCTCAGTGATGCGAGGGTGCTCATTCTGGATGAAGCCACAAGTTCTGTGGATACAAAAACCGAGAAAGATATTCAGAAAGCCATGGTGAAGCTTCTCAGAGGAAGAACCAGCATCATCATCGCACACAGACTTTCAACCATCAGAAATGCTGACCGTATCTATGTGATCGGCGAAGGAAAGATTCTTGAAGAAGGCAGCCATGAAGATCTGATGAAAAAGAAAGGACCTTACAGTGAGATGGTCCTCAGCCAGCTAGGGAACATGGGGTAGCAGAAGAAACCTGAAGAGATACCGTCTGCGGAAACAATGATGTTTCCGCAGACGGTATTTAAGACGGCGATGTCCCTTTGGAGGGAAGGGATATAGAGATATCGTTGTTCTTCATATAGAGGATTCTTTGAAATAATGACAAATAAAAAAGCAGCTGCTTACGCAACTGCTGATTTTATTAGACTATCTTCTATTGAACTTTTCGTTCTTTCTTGCTCTTCTGCAATCAGGACATCTAACTGGTTCGTTTTCGAATCCCTTTTCCTTGTAGAATTCCTGCTCACCTACTGTGAATAAAAATTCGTTGTTGCAGTCTCTGCAAATGATCTTCTTGTCTTCCATTGATTTTTCCTCCTTAGAAACAGTTATACCTAAAATTCTCTGTCGCTAAGGCGAAATTGAAATCTTTGTAACTAACTGTATTTTATTATCCCTTTTCAAGGACAGCTTTATTATAACACAGGTGGTTTGCAATTAAAAGCGTTTTCCCGAAAAAGTTTTATATAAATTGTAGAACCTTAATTGTAGAATAATCTGAAGATTGTATATTACATCTTCAATAAAAAAAGCAGCTGCCTGCGCAGCTGCTGATTTATAAGATTATCTTCTGTTGAACTTTTCGTTCTTTCTTGCTCTTCTGCAATCAGGACATCTTACTGGTTCGTTTTCGAAACCTTTTTCCTTGTAGAATTCCTGTTCACCTACTGTGAATAAAAATTCGTTGTTGCAGTCTCTGCATATGATCTTCTTGTCTTCCATTGATTTTTCCTCCTTAGAACAGTTGTCCCTAAAATCCTCTGTCGCTAAGGCGAAAGCTAAATCTTCTTGTTAAACTGTTATTTATCCTTTATTAGGACTACATCAGTATAACAGAGTCTCAGGGAAATAGATAGTAAATGAGGACGATATGCACATCTCGTTATAATGAGGTGTAAATAATGCGAGATAGGTCAGGTATGGGTCTTCAGATTACGGATTGACGGGTTATTTTGAATTTTATGTATGCTGACGAATGGTTTAGTATTATAATGTTTGTAGATGTTGAACCTTCTGGTGATACATCTGGCATATTAACTTGAAAGGAGTGGTAGATTATGAGAAATGATATTGCAGATGTTTTAAAAAACCAGACCGGAGGATATGCCTTTTAAGGATGCGTAACCTCCAATGAAAAACTGACTTGGAGGAAAAAGAATTGAAAAAAAGAACTGAAAACCTGGGCTTCACCGAGAGAATACAAAATGAAGCTCAAATGCACGAAGGACTTTATGCAGGGCGAGTCATCTCGCAGCATAAGGATCTTTATACCGTCGCACTGATCGAGGGCGAGGTTCATGCAGAGGTATCCGGAAAGATGAGATACCTTGCAGCTTCACCCATAGATTTCCCGGTTGTGGGAGACTTTGTCATGGTTGACCGGAAGGATGACGAAAACGGATATGCCATCATCCATGCGATCCTGACGAGAAAAAGCCTGTTTGTCCGAAAAGCGGCAGGGCGAAATCCGAAGCCTCAGGCAGTGGGCGCAAATATCGATGTGGTATTTCTGTGTATGGCACTGAACAATGATTACAATCTCAGAAGACTGGAAAGATATTTTGCAGTAGCCCTGGACAGCGGCGCGGTTCCTGTCATCGTACTGACCAAATCTGATCTGTGTGAGGATCCTCTGGAAAAAAAGAGAGAGGTGGAAGAGATTACCATCGGCTACGATGTGCTGGTCACTTCCGGCAGCGATGAGCACGGCTACGAAGCTCTTAAGCCTTACCTTGGTACAGGCAAAACGGTGGCATTCATCGGCTCTTCCGGTGTCGGCAAGTCCACACTGATCAACAGACTCCTAGGTAGAGAGGTCATGGCCACTCAGGGCCTGAGAAATGATGACAAAGGCAGACATACCACAACCAGCAGGGAACTGCTTCTTCTTCCTGAAGGCGGTGCAGTCATCGATACTCCTGGAATGAGAGAGCTGGGCATTGACCACGCGGACCTTGAAGAGTCTTTTGTGGACATTATGGAGCTTCAGACAAAATGCAGATTCAATGACTGCAGCCATGAAAAAGAACCAGGCTGCGCCATCAGACATGCACTTGAAGAAGGGTTTCTTACAAGAGAGCGATATGAGAACTATCAGAAGCTGAAGAAAGAGACGAAATATGACGGACTGAGTTCAAGGCAGATCGAAGAGAAGAAAATAAGAGAGATGTTCGGCGGCAAAAAAGAGCTCAAGAAAGCAAGAAAAGAGTTCAAGTCCAAGAACAGATAGGAGAACACTTCCCTTTAATACTGATCAGAAGGAGCTGACTGTCATGGTTATGGATAAAAAAGCAGCTGAATACTGGGCGAGGTTCATTAAAGAAACAGGAAGAGACAAAGATACCCGCTGCTACTCGGTATTTCATTTTGAGCTGACAAAGGAACTTGCAGAGTCGCTTCTGGAGCTTGTCCTTTCAGGAAAGAAAAAGGCAACAGCCAGCAGCAGAAATTCATTTGAGATCGATGGAGAAAGATTACCCGAGATCGGTGATCTTTCGGTGGTTACTGATTTTGAAGGTAACCCAAGATGTGTAATCGAAACAGTTGAGGTTACCCATATCCCCTACAATGAAATGACCTATGAAATCTGCAGCCGTGAAGGTGAGGATGATAATCTCGAGTCCTGGCAGAGAGGCCATGAAAAGTTCTTCAGAAATGAGGGGGCTGAAATGGGGTATTCCTTCAGTGAAGATCTCATTGTCGTCTTTGAAGATTTCAGAGTGATTTATCAGTAGAATATAGAGAAGAGATGGATGGCGTCATATATCATCCATCTCTTCTCTTTTATGAACCATAAGGCTACCATAGATCCAGGAATCATGAAAATCCTGCCTGGTTGCATATGATATAATCATAGGGATAGAGATTCAGATAAATATTGAAGAGAAGAGCCATGATGGTATGGCATGAAGGAGAAAGTATGAGTAAGACACTGGTACTCGCTGAGAAACCCTCAGTGGGAAAAGATATCGCAAAAGCCCTAGGTATTAATGGGGGAAAAGACGGATATATTGAAGGAAAGGATTATGTGGTCACATGGGCTCTGGGTCACCTGGTCACGCTTGCGGCGCCAGAAGAATATAAGCCGGAGTACAAGGAGTGGAAGATGGAACTTCTGCCCATGATCCCGGAGAAGATGAAGCTTTCTGTCATTGGTCAGAGCGCAAAGCAGTATAAGACCGTTAAGTTTCTCATGGACCGCAAGGACGTAGATAGTATTGTTATTGCTACTGATGCGGGACGTGAAGGTGAGCTTGTTGCCCGCTGGATCATCAAAAAAGCCGGCGTGAGGAAGCCCATGAAGAGGCTCTGGATCTCCTCCGTTACAGAGAAGGCCATAAAAGACGGGTTTAAGAATCTGAAAGATGCGAGAAACTATGAAAATCTCTATAAATCTGCAGAAGCCAGAAGTCAGGCGGACTGGATTGTAGGCATCAATGCGACACGTGCACTGACCGTCAAGCATAATGCTCAGCTTTCTTTAGGTAGAGTTCAGACACCGACCCTCGCCATGGTTAAGTCCAGAGAAGAGGAAATCAGAGCTTTTCAGCCGGTTCCTTACCATACCCTTAAGGTCAGAGCAGGAAGTGTTCTCTTTCAGCATGAAGGGGGAAGAATCTTCAACCAGAATGAGGCTAAGGAGAAATATAAACAGCTCGACGGAAAAGATATGCTCATAGAAGATGTGCAGGTCAGTGAAAAGAGAAAAGAGGCGCCGCCTCTATATGATCTTACGGAGCTCCAGAGAGATGCCAGCAATCTTTACGGTATGAGCCCCAAAGAAACCCTGAACACCATGCAGGCGCTCTATGAGCGTCATAAGATACTGACCTATCCCCGAACGGACTCAAGGTATATCTCTAGAGATGTCGTGGGTACACTGGCCGACAGAGTCAAAGCTTCCGCCAAGGGAGACCTCACAAGTGTGGGCAGAGAGATCCTGAGAAAAGGCATAAAGGAAAAGAAGAGCTATGTGAATGACGCCAAGGTTTCCGATCATCACGCCATCATCCCGACAGAAGAGTCTGTTGTCCTTACGACACTTACGGACAAAGAGAGAAAGATCTACCTATTGGTTGTGAAAAGATTCTTAAGTGTCCTCATGGATCCATACGTCTATAAGGAAATGGTGGTTACAGGTGCCATAGGTAAAGAGACTTTCAAAAACAAGTCGAAGGTCACCATCAGCCAGGGGTATAGAGCCCTTGTGAGAGAACAGGACGAAGAGGAAATGGAAGAGAGAGAATCCCTTCTTAAAAAGGGAGACAGACTGAAAGTGGAGAAAGTGATCCTGGAGGAAGGAAAGACCAAGCCTCCGGCCTATTTCACAGACGCCACACTTCTGTCTGCCATGGAAAATCCTGGTAAATATATGGAGTCATCCGATAAAAAGCTGGAAGCCATCCTGAAGGAGACCAGCGGGCTAGGAACAGTTGCAACAAGAGCGGACATCATCGAAAAGCTGTTTTCTTCCTTTGTTCTTGAAAAAAGAGGCAAGGAGATCCACATCACGGAAAAAGGCAGGCAGCTTCTGAATCTGGCACCGGTTGATCTGACTTCACCCGAGATGACCGCAAGATGGGAAGCCAAGCTTGAGAAGATCAAAAACGGTCAGCTCACAGAAGAAGCCTTCATCAGAGAGATGGAAGACTATGCAAGAAAAGTCATTACGGAAATCAAATCTTCAAAGGCCACTTTCCGTCATGACAATGTTACCGGACATAAATGTCCAACCTGTGGAAAGAACATGCTGGAAGTCAAAGGAAAGAACTCCACCATGCTTGTCTGCCAGGACAGAGAATGTGGCTACAGAAAGACACTCAGTTCACAGTCCAACGCCCGATGCCCTGAATGCAAGAAGAAGATGGAACTTGTGGGTGAAGGAGAAGGCAAGTACTTCAAATGCAAGTGCGGCTATCGCGAGAAGCTTACGGCCTTCCAGGCAAGAAGAGAAAAGGAAGGGACTGCCATGAGAAAGGGCGAAGTGAAGCAGTACCTGAACAAGATCAACAAAGAGAACGACGAGCCATTAAACTCTGCCATGGCAGATGCGCTCAAGGATCTTTTTAAGAAGTAACTCTTAATAAAACTGCAGAAGAATGATTAAGATAAAATCAAGGCTGATGGAATCATGAGGTTTCCATCAGCCTTGCTAGTTGTTCTATAGTAATATTCTTTGAAGAAAGTCTTAAAGTCTGTGTTTCTTCAGATAGGTCAGTGCATACTCAGCGTATAGGGAACTTCCTGTGGAGAGGACATCTTCATCAATGTTGAAGTGATCATTATGGTGGGCGTAGTTTGTGCTTTTTTCAGGATTTCCTGAGCCGATGAATGCGAAGCATCCGGGTTTACGCTCAAGATAGAAGGCGAAATCTTCACCGCCTGTGGTTTTTTCCTGAAGTACGATATTCTCTTTACCCATAACTTCTGCTGCCGCTTCATAGGCAATGGCGGAAGACTCTTCTTCATTCACCACTGGAGGCAGGTTGTAGACATAGGAAAGTTTTGCTTTTGCACCATAAAGAGAGGCAGTATTTTCCATGACTCTACTTATGGAGTTTTCAATGGTTTTTCCGATTTCAGGGCTGAAGTATCTGACTGTTCCTTCCAGTTCGGCAGTTCCTGAAATGACATTGAAGGCAGTACCTGAGTGGATGGAACCTACGGAAACAACCAGTGGATCAAGGGGGCTGTATTCACGGCTGACGATGGTCTGGAAATTCATGACCAGGGCGGATGCCACAACCACTGCATCAACGGTCTGATGAGGCATGGATCCATGACCGGAGAGACCTTCAATACTGATCTTGAATCTGTCTGTTGCGGCCATTCTTTCACCGGATTCCAGTGAGACTTTTCCTGAGGGGAGATTGGACCAGATATGCGCGCCGAAAATGTTGTCCGTTTCTTCATACCAGTTTCCGGTTTCAATCATGATCTTTGCGCCTTTTCCGATTTCTTCTGCTGGCTGGAAAACGAGGTGAACTGTGCCATGGATCTCATCAAGGGAGTCCATAAGCATCTTTGCTGCACCCAGCAGGATGGCCATATGCGCATCATGTCCGCAGGCATGCATCTTTCCTTCTGTTCTGGATTTATAGGGAACATCATTTTTCTGAGTGATTTTCAGTGCATCCATATCGCTTCTAAGGGCTACTGTTTTTCCTGGATGATTTCCCTTTATAGTTGCCACAAGACCTGTAGGGTTTCCTTTGATGTACGGGATGCCCATTTTATCGAGCTCTGCAGCGATAAAAGCTGTGGTTTCGAACTCTTCAAGACTAAGCTCCGGATAGCTGTGAAAATGTCGCCTCATTTCTATGATGTAGTCTTCATATTTCGCTTTTTTCTCCTGTAATTCCTGCATGGATGTCCTCCTGTAAAACCTTATTTTCAGACTATTCTATAGGATTAAGATTTCAGTGTCAATGAAGCTCTAAACAGATAATGGACAGATGTATACAAAAGATGAATTTCACCCTCTTAATCTTGATTAATATACCCCCTAGTGGTATATTGAATAAAAATAACACATGGAGGATCTTAAGATGAGTATGATATTTGAACTGAAAACAGAAAAGTCTTTTGAAGAAGCATCTGAAAGCCTGAAAAAGGCTCTCTCTGATCGTAAATTCGGTGTTCTATGGGAAATGAATTTCAAGGATAAACTGCAGGAAAAGGGACTGGATTTCAATAAAGACTTCAAGGTCATGGAAGTCTGCAGTCCACCAAAGGCGAAAGTGGTGCTTGACCGTTACCTTGAAGCTGGTTACATGCTGCCCTGCAAAATGGTTGTATACGAAAAGGAAGACGGTGTGAAGATCGGTATGATGAAACCCACAAGTCTTGCAGGAGTCATGGAAGGCATGGAGCTTGATGATGTGGCTGAAGAAGTGGAAGGAATTCTTAAGGAAGCCATAGAAGCTGCAGTATAAGATGGATAGATGATTCCCATAACAGTTTTTGATAAACAGAATGGTATATGGATGAAGTCATAGAGACCTGAGCTGGTGCAATTATGCGCCGCTCAGGTACCTATTAAATATATAAATAATATTAAAATAAAAAATCCTTGGATAGACCTAAGCGGCCAGTTCAAGGATTTTTCAGCTCTATCCATAATTGGAATGAAATCTATCTTAGTATCTATTCACCACGTAAAAAAGCGATTTCTTCGGTGTACAGATTCGTTTTCTTGTCCAGCCAAGGCGTCTCTAAAATCAATGGCCTGTCTTTTGTCACTTCATGATGGACAATATACTTTAATGCTTCAGCACCAATCTGGTCTATTCCTTTGGGGTTGCCTTCCCGTGCTCCGATATTTGCATGACGGTCTTTCCTGGCACCTCTTATGTTCAGTGAGCCATTGATATGAAAAACCTTTAATCTATCAAGACCGATGACATCATCAAACTCCTTTATCACTCCATCGAAATCATGTATGATGTCATACCCGCTGTCATGGGTATGACAGGTATCAAAACAGATGCCGAGTTTTTCTTTGTGTTCCACAAGTTCTATGATCCTCGTGAGCTCTTCAAAATTTCTTCCGATTTCTGTACCTTTTCCGGCCATGGTCTCCAGACAGATGAAGGGCTTTGTGTCCTTGTCCAGCACCATATTCAGTCCCTCAGCAATTTTATTGATACCATACTCCACATCCATATCTGTAAAAGCTCCTGGATGAAGCACCAGATAATTGGAACCTAAAGCAGTGGTTCTATCCAGTTCAATCTTCAGAAACTCCGTTGCCAGGTTGAAGATTTCTGGTTTGTAGGAAGCCAGATTGATGATATAGGGGGCATGAATCACGAAGTCCGACAGGTTGTGCTCTTTCATGAAAGCGTGTCCTTCCATGATTTTCATTGTTTCAATGGGAGATCTTCGGGTGTTCTGGGGGGCACCTGTATAGATCATAAACGAGGTGGCGCCATAGCTGAAAGATTCCATAGCCGCACCGATAAGCCCATTTTTGATGGAAACGTGAGATCCGATTTTCATGATAACTATTCCTCCTGAGTTTTTCTCTAACACCAGTATACAACAGAAATTGAATTTTGTGTGATTGGATTTTATGCTATTTATCAGATGGACGCAACTGATTTCTCCTGACTTTTCGTCGCGAAAATAATAAGCCCAATGGAACTTAAGGCGAAAATCGATTTTCCGGTGCAGAAACTGGAACCCCAAATCACCCCAAATCACTTCTTTATTGATAACTTTTCCTCGGTGTTGATATCCCGTGAATAAGTGAGATAATAGAGGTGACAGACAGCACTAAAAGAAAGAAGGCTATCAGAAAAAGAGCTCTTTTTTAGGTGAAATAAATAATAAAGCGATACCATAATTAAAGAAGGAGATGCATGGAAATGTCAGAGAAAAAGAGATTTACAGAGGATGAAGCCAAGGCTTATGGAGAAGAATTAGGCATTGACTGGAAGAAGTTCCATGTGGCTGAGTTTTGTGCAGGAATGAATGTGGAACTGGAACATGGAAGTCAAGATGAGAACACCAATGTCACAAACGATGATCCCCTTACGACTGCAAAGATTGCACTGGCGCATCTCAATGAGTTTCCTGACTATTACACACGTCTGAAGAAAATGGAAGCGGAAGCGGAAGCATACTGGGAAAACAGATCATAGTAAGAAGTACAGTCAAAGCAAAGGATTGTCCAGCATCCGGTGATTTCATTTCTTGGAGAGTATGATGCTCTCCAAGAGCCAACTTTGGCGAGTGGCAGCAGAAGAAAGCCTCAGGGTGGATTTGCCTGTGGTCACAATCTCATTGAGACCTCTTATTGATGAACGGTCTACTATGATATTAAGTTCAGGTTTTTACAGCCTGCAATCAACAATGAGGAGTTGTTAAATGGATAGAAGAACACAGATAATGGAACAGATTGAAAACCTTGATGGCACAAACGCCTTTATCCGCAGAGGAGATTATTTCCTGGTCGCACTTTTGCCGGATATTCTTTCGGAGGGCGAAAATGTTGAAAGAATCGCAAAAGGAATACATTTAAATGTTTGGGGACTGCTGATTGCAACGGACAGGAGAGTCATCTTCATCGGTAAAAACTACAATACGTTGAATGATGTGAATTATGGAGAGTGGACTTATCATGAAATCAGTTCCATGATGCATCAGAAAGGTTTCATTTTCGGGAAGATCATTATAGAAGTTCAAGGTTCGAGAAAGGAGATTCATCAGATTCCAAACAGCCAGGCAAGGGGTTTCTGCGAATATGTGGAAAATCATAGCACTGTACCAGTATAATAACAGCACTTCCTGGAACAGGTAATATAGAGGCAGGCACTGGCTAAGATGCTTTAGGACAGAAATAAGATGATCAGTATAGAAAACGACACGAGAAAAAGACATTAAAGGAAGATTCATCAGAGAATCTATTCCTTTAATGTCTTTTTTAATGATATATAGTTTACCGGTCTCAAACTAGGATGCTTTTTTCTGGGCTCTGTATGAAAGTAGTGTTGAAAATGGAATATTTTCGCAAAATTTGGTATAATATAATTATATAAACTATTGCGGAGGTATTCTCATGCCAACTATAGAATCTATCAAAAAAGATATAAATTCTTTAGGTTATGCAGACAAAGAAGAAATACTAAATTATCTGGAAGAAGTGATAACATTTGGTGCAGTTTCAAAGGAAATCACGAAGAACATCAAGGAATCCAGATTCTCCAAGGGGAAAGTCTGCCCGCATTGCTCACATGAGGAAGTTTCCAGGTATGGGAAATACAAAAACAAACAAAGATATCTCTGTAAGTCCTGCAGAAAAACATTTACTGATTTTACCTTGTCCCCAAAGCATAATAGTAGGTATGATGTAGATATTTGGTTGCATTTCGCAAAGTGTATGATTAATGGATATTCCATCCGTCAGACAGCAGATGAAATAGGAATCAATCCTACAACAGCTTTCTTCTGGAGACATAAGATACTGGATGCACTTCGAGCATATATCGGTGTCGGTAGCGTAGGTGGAGTCGTTGAAGTAGATGAACTATTTTTCAGAGAATCCTTCAAGGGAAATCATAAGAAGAGCAAAGTATTCACGATGCCACGCACATCCCGAAAGCGTGGATTAAAGGGTAAAAACAGCTCTGCGGTGAAAAGGAAGCGAGGAATTTCTTCCGAGCTTGTTTGCGTTGTCTGTGCAAAAGACAGAGTGGGAAATCTCATTACTGAATTGACTTGTAAAGGAAGAATGAGCTATACACACTTAGAAAAGATATTCAATGACAGAATAGAAGAAGACTCCATCATGTGTACGGATTCGCTGAGCAGCTATAAAACCTATGCGAATAAACATGGTGTCTCACTTGTTCAAATCAAGAATGGGAAGTTTAAAGAAGGTATCTATCACATCCAGAACATCAATGCCTTGCATAGCAATTTAAGAGGATGGATGCGAAAGTTCAAAGGTGTATCAACCAAGTATTTAGCTAATTACCTGTATTGGTTTAAATGGCTGGAGTTTTTCAAGAGCGAAAAAAGAGCCTTGAAAAGCAAACAGCTTTTGATACATGCACACTCATCAAACTGCAATGTCAGAATCAAAGATTTTCAAGGAAGGGGGCCAGTTTACATTTAATAAAAGTTAGCTGTCTGGAATATGTATTACGCTCTTTATAACCAAAGTCTAAAATATCACTATCAACTTGAAGGAGGAATCATTTTGGAAGCACTCAGCATACTAATATATATCATCCCAGCTGTGATTTTGTTTCTCATCATTTTCTATGCGGTTAAATTTGCTATCCTTGAAGCCCATAGAGAAATAGAAGAAAAATCAAAAAAAGTGGTCGAAGAAACAAAGAGTTTATGACCTGTAAGGTTGGAGCTTTGTGCAAAATCCACACCCCCTACAGAATACTAATACTAAAAACTAATCAGTATATATTATTATTATAGTCAACGAAAAAGGGGTTCGAAATGAATCCCTTTAATTATGCCTTTTTTCAACACTACTTTCATACAGAGCCTTTTTCTGTATGCCCGGGGACTGTCTCTTTCTGTTTTCCATAATGTAGATATCGGAAATGGTGTTGATGGGACAGATGGTGCACCAGGTTCTTGGTTTGTACACGTAGGAGAGGGTAAGTCCTATGATGGTGGTCGTCATCATCATGGAGAACATTCTGAAGGCCAGATGAGTGATCCACACAGGAATGCCCGTGAGGGTAACCAGCTGAGGAAAGCCTGAGCTTATGGGCAGAATGATCATGAATCTTGGGATAAGCATAGGCGGCATATTACCAAGGGCTACCTGCACCGTGGACATGACTGCAATGGAGTGACTGATGCCGAAGTACACAAGCACTACATATTTCAGTCTGCCTTTGATGAAGGACATGGGGGTTACCTTGCCTTTCTTCTTTCTCTTCCTGCCAAGTGTCATATAGAGACTGGAGCGGGGACAGTAGTTTTGACACCAGGTCTTCTTCGTATCTCTTTGAAGAAGGTAGAAGGGGATGGCCATACAGATCACACCAAGTAGGGCAAAATGGATGTTGACCAGGGCAGGGCAAAAAAAGCCAGGGTAATGGCATACAGATATTTATGATTCTTCAAGATGGTACCTCACTGATTTAATCTTTAGTTTATATTTTTAACCTAAAATGCGGATCCGAGAAGTGTGCCCATAACGGAACCGTATAGAATTGAACGGTAAGGGTTTGAGGAGATCGGGCAGGTGCCGTCACAACCGATAAAGTAGTAATACAGATATCCTGCAAGTCCTCCAATGACGATGCCGATGGCAATCTTCATGATTCTTTTTCTCCTTCTTTTGTCTTTTGCTGTTGTTTCCATAAGTTCTCCTTATATGGGATGAAGAAAAGGATGGCGGAATCGTCATCCTTTCTTGCATCTTATCTATTTAGGGGAAAGTCAGTTCTTAAGGCTTAGGAAATTTTTTCCATGGTGTTCAGGAACTCCTGGATAGGCTGGTTACCAAGAAGGTCATACTGATCATTGATGACAATCTTAGGCACACCTGAAACATTATGCTTCATGGAAAGCTCTCCGAAGGTCTCCGCTTCAATCATCTCAGCATCGATCATAGGGTTCATCAGGGCAAGCTTATGGGCTTTCTGCACTGCTCCTGGGCAGTGAGGACAGCTGAGTGTGACAAACACCTTGATGTTCATCGGCTTGTCGATCTTCATGATTCTTTCTTCCAGTTCCTTAGGCATCTCACTTACGTGACCGGAAACTTCAAGAAGTGCAGGAATGAAAGAGTTGATTTCGTGTCCTGCTGGAATACCGTTGAACTTCACACCATGATATTCCTTATTGCTGTCAAGAAGTACGATGGATGGTACCATCTTAACATTGTACTTTTCTGCAAGATCGCTGTTCTTCTCCATGTCGTATTCCACTAGATGGAGCTTGTCGCTCAGCTCTTCCACTTCCTGCATATAGGCTTTTGTCTCTTCGCAAGTAATGCATTCGCCTTCTTTTGTGAACAGTGCGATGGTCACATCGCCCTTAAGTTCCTCAAATACTTCTCTAAGCTGACCCTGGATTTCTTCATTGAACATTTTCATTATTTTATTTCCTCCGTAAAATTAAATTGTGGCAGTTGCTCGTTTTCTGTTGTCTGCAGTACTGATGATTCAGTTGTTTTCTTCGCATTGAGATATTCACTGACAGCAAGTGCGGCTTTAGCACCATCACTGGCTGCAATGATGATCTGCTTGAAAGGGAGAGTAGTCACATCGCCGGCAGCAAAGACGTCTTCGATGCTGGTATGGTTTTTCCCGTCTACAATGATCTCATTGAAATCATTGAGCTTAAGTATATCCTTAAACGGTCCGAGGTTTGGTACATGGCCGATTTCAATGAAAAGGCCATCAGCAAAGAGCTCATACTCCTTGTTGTTTACCTTATCCAGTACCCGGATTCCTTTCATGGCTGTTTCGCCGAAGATCTCCAGAATCTGGGTTTCCAGATGAACTGTGATTCTGGGATCCGCATAAAGTTTTTCCACAAGGATGCTGTCGGCTCTCAGCTGACTTCTGTGTACTAGGGTCACGGAGTTTGCAACTTTTGCTACATCCAGTGCCGCTTCAACAGCGGAGTTTCCTCCACCTGCGATGAGCACATCCTTGTTTTTGAACAGCGGGGCATCACATATGGCACAGTAGGCTACGCCTTTTCCTGCATAGGTGTCTTCTCCCGGTACATCAAGATGCCGAGGATCAGATCCTGTGGCGACCATGATGGTCTTCGCTTTGAAGATTTCTCCTGAATAAAGCGTCAGAAGATGAAGCTCTCCGTCTCTTGAGTGCATGATGACTTCGCTGTCATCCTTTATGGGCACTTCAAGGGTATTGACATGCTCAAGGAATTCTTCTGCAATGGCTTCGCCGCTCATTTCTTTGATGCCCAGATAGTTCTCTACAATGGATGTGTCAAGAAGTAGTCCACCTTTTCTTTTGGTGATGATCCCGACTTCCAGACCTTTTCTTCTGGCATAGAGCGCAGCGTTTAACCCTGCAGGCCCTCCGCCTACAATGAGAAGATCGTAGATTTTTTCCATATCCAGACTGTTTTTGTCTTTTTTCGTAAAATCGCTTTTCAGGTCTACCTGAAAGGAAAATGCCATATTATAACCTCCCGCCGCTATTTACTGTCCAGGGACAGTACTTGAATTGATTATCGGATTAAGTGCATGTTTCCATGCCTTACTTCTCACATGCTGTGTTTAAAATCTTGCAGATGCTGGATTCAGAAAGTCCTCCAAATAGGCTGCCCAGTTCCTTCAGGGACAGGGTGGAGTTTTTTCTGAATTTCAGAATCAGCTCGTTTCTCAGTTCCTTCTCTTTCAGGAGTTCAGTTAAGCTCATTCCTCTTTCAAGGGTCACTTGAAGCAGCTTCTTCTGTGCTTCGTCTATGGTTTCGATACAGTTTCTGCAGTCTTCTTCTTCAGATTTTTTACTTAAACCTGTCAGGGGAGATACCCAATCCAGTTTAAGGGGATTATTCAGGTCGTAAGTGCAGAAGCTGTTAAAGATGGTTTCACTGTCACCTTTTTCATGGATCTTTTTAATGACGTTTTCGGTGCTGGTCGTATCTTCGAGCAGAGTGCTTTTATACCTGTCCTTGAACAGGGGCTCCCTGGTATCAAGATACATGGCGTATCCGATATTGATGCTCTTCATGACTTTACTCATGTCCGCACCGTTAAGATCAAGAACCAGATGGTAGGTGTTGTCTGACAGAAGGCAGTAAGCATACAGCCTGAACTGGAACTTTGTCTGAGCCCGTCTTAAGATTTCCAGAAAATGTTTCCGGTCGTCGTCTTCTTCAAAGAGAACACGATTCTTTCCGCCGGACTGTGTAATATGGAAAGTCCCATAGGGATCTTTAATTCTTGCCTGTCTTGCCAACCGTTTCACCTTCTTTCCATAAAGAATATAACATACCTCAAAACAAAATTCAAGTACCGTCCCCATAAATTTACTGAGCTTTTTCAGAACGTTAAGCATATGTTCATATAGAAGGCAGTAAATGCTTAAATAATGAGGCAGGAGCGTGACTTATGGGAAAAGCGAAAATCTATCTATCTCCAAGCAGGCAGCCAGGTAATCTTTATGCCACAGGAAACACAAATGAAGAGAAAGAAATGGTTAAACTTTCAAAGCGCATCAAAAATATTCTTGATGAGGAGTATTTCTGTGAGACGCATCTTGCGACGCTGTCTCTTGATATCGGAGCTGAGGGAAGGCCAAAAGAGGCGAAAGGGAAAAACTGCGATATCTACCTAGCCATCCATTCCAATGCTGGAGGGAAAGGTAAAGCCTCAGGTGCTGTTGCGCTTTACCACCCGAAAAGACCTGACTCGAAACTCCTGGCTGAGTATCTTGTCATGGAGCTGAACAGTATCTGTCCCATAAAAAGCAACAGGTCAGAGGACCTTGTAGACGGGATGGCTGCTTTCCAGGGGAAAGGCTATGGTGAAATCAGGGTTCCTGCAAAGCTTGGCATGACACCGGTTCTCATGGAAACAAATTTTCATGATCATCCCGCTATTTCAGAATGGATGACGAAGAATACAGAAACCATGGCAAGAGCTTATGTCAATGCTCTTGTCAGATTCATGGGACTTCAGATCCGAACTCAAGCAGAAGAAACAGTCAAAGAAGATGAGAGTGAGAAACTTTATCGGGTTCAGGTGGGTGCGTTCAGAAAGAAGGAAAATGCGGAGATTCTGGCGCTGAGGCTACTTAATGAAGGATTTGAGGGGTTCATAAAATTCTGTTAAGCCCTGATTCCGGAAAGTTGCATTCAATAGTGGTCTCATTTAACTGTCTGAGCCACAGCAAAAAATAAAGAATATAAGGAACGGTGATACTGATAAATCGCTGTTCCTTATTACGATGAATAGTTCTGCATACGCAAAAAAGCCTCTCCTGATGTAAGGAAGAGGTTTTTCTGCTTCTATGTATGTGTTAGGGAGATACATATGAAATAGGCTTGTTGGTAACCTATTTGTTAATATATTAACACGATTTGCGAGCGACGTAAACACTTTTTTGTGATATTGTCGATAATATTTTCTGTAATCGTCATATAAAGCCCATTTATGGCCTCAAGCAAGAAAGTTGTAGAGAGTCGACATGGTTATAAAATTAACAATATTTATGAGGCTCAAGCATATCTTGCGGTGTAAACAGTCTGACTGGCAAGAAGGATGAAGTCAATCTGGTCTAATTATTCTAGATTTGTGTTTATCTTCTCTACAAATAGCTTAAAATAGGAATAAGAGATGATCTATGCTGTTAAATGACTGGTTCAGACAGCGGGGAGGAAAAGTATGCATAAACGTTATGTGGATACCTATACTGTATTCGATGTTGAGACACCCAACCGAAAAAATGATTCCATCTGTTCCATCGGTATCGTAAGGGTAGAAAAGGGAGAGGTGGTCTTTGCCCGGCATTACCTTGTTGATCCTGAAGATTCCTTCGATTCCTTCAATGTTTCGATTCATGGAATCTCAAGGTCCATGGTGAGAGGGCAGCCGAAATTTCCGGAGCTCTGGCGTGAGATTTCAGGCTACTTCCTGGATAATGTACTCATTGCCCATAATGCGAGCTTTGATCTTAATGTACTGTCAAAGTGCATATCAGGATGCGGGCAGGAAATTCCAGAGCTTTTCAGCCTCTGCACCATGAAGCTTTCAAGAAGATTCTACAGCGAGCTTGGCAGTTTCCGGCTGAACAGCATGTGTGACTATTTCCATGTGGATCTTCTGAATCATCATAATGCGCTGGATGATGCCCTGGCCTGTCACGGATTATTTTCGTGTCTAAAAGAGAGGCATGAAATCACCCTTGAGGATGTCGGTCTTTACCGGATGAATGCAGAAAAAACTGTGGGTAAGCTGGACCGGGCAAAGAGTGAAAAGGCGCTGAACGAACTGTCTGGTCTCATCAGGGGATTTGCTGCAGACAAAGTGGTGGATGATTTGGAAATGGTCAGGCTCAATCACTGGGTCACAACCTACAGGAAATACAGAAAAAGCACACCCTTTGACCGGATCATTCCCCTCATCGACGAGATTCTGTCCGACGGTATCGTGTCTCGAAATGAGCTTCATATACTTACGACTCTATCGACGGATATTGAGGATGAGTCAGAAAAGCTCGGCGCTTATTCAGGAAGTACTTCCGATCTTCAGGTTTTCAAAAGCATGCTGGAAGGGATCCTTGTGAGCGGGGAGCTGACAAAGGAAAAGCTGATCCACCTGAAAAGCTGGATGGATGAGCACTTGTCTCTTTCAGGAGTCTATCCCTATGATGAAATCAGAAGTCAGGTTATAAGGATACTGATCCATGAAACAAGGGAAGGCTATGCTGCACTTAAGCGTATTTTTGATGAATGCATCGACCCTGTGAAAAATTCAGGGAATGAATGCTCTGATTTTACCGGGAAGACCATCTGCCTCACTGGCAACTTTGTGAGCGGCTCCAAGGAACAGATTGCGGCACTTCTTGAAAGGTGCGGGGCAGCTGTATGCAGCACAGTGACCAGGAAGACAGATGTCCTCATTGTGGGTGGAGAGGGAAGCCGGGAGTGGAGCTTCGGCAACTACGGAACAAAGGTGAAGAAAGCCATGGAAATGAAAGCAAAGGGAATAGAGATCGACATCATCACAGAAGAGGAGCTTTCAGGATTTATTATGATCAACTGTCTGTCACTCTAGGAATGGAGGGGAAATTAAGAATGGACAATGAAAAGAAGACCAATCGCCTGATTCATGAAAAATCACCCTATCTTCAGCAGCATGCCCATAATCCCGTCAACTGGTACCCCTGGGGAGAAGAAGCCTTTGAAGATGCCAGAAAGAGGGATAAGCCGGTATTCTTAAGCATCGGCTACTCAAGCTGTCACTGGTGTCATGTCATGAGAGAGGAGTCCTTTGAGGACGAATCAGTGGCAGAAATGATCAATGAGCATTTCATTCCCATCAAGGTGGACAGAGAAGAAAGACCCGATGTGGACCATGTGTATATGAGCTTCTGTCAGGCTATGACCGGGCAGGGAGGATGGCCTATGAACATCCTCATGACAAGCGACGGCAAGCCCTTTTATGCGGTAACCTATCTTCCGAAGAATCCGCCTCCGGGACACATGGGGATCAGAGATCTGATCAGTAATATCAGTGCGCTCTGGAAAAATGAACGAAGCAAAATCCTTTCAGCAGCAGAAAATGCCGTGCAGGTAGTTTCCGAGACGGTATCGGAATATCAGGAAGGGGAGATCTCTCCTGAGGTTTTCGAAAAATGCTTCATGACCCTCAAGGAGGCTTTCGATCCCATCTATGGCGGTTTCAACAAGGCACCGAAGTTTCCGACTCCTCAGCATCTTCTCTTTCTTCTGAGATACTGGAAAAAGGAAAAAGATCCTGTGGCTATGGAGATTGCTGAAAAAACGCTTATGGGGATGTACAAGGGAGGGATCTACGATCATGTGGGCTATGGATTTTCCAGATACTCTGTGGACGAGAAATGGCTGGTTCCTCATTTTGAGAAGATGCTCTATGACAACGCACTGCTCATAAAAGTGTATGCAGAATGTTATGCGGCAACAGGAAGAGAACTGTATCGTCAAATCGCAGAGGATACCATGGAATATGTTCTACGAGAGATGACTGCGGATCTAGGAGGATTCTTCAGCGCAGAGGATGCGGACAGTGAAGGAGAAGAAGGCAAGTACTACCTGTTTGCAAAAGAGGAAGTTCTGAGTGTGCTTGGAGAGAAAGAAGGCGCCTGGTTTGCTTCTTATTATGGCATAACGGATGAGGGCAATTTTGAAGGAAAGAACATCATCAACCTTATCCATCAGGATCTGCCGGATCTTCCTACAGAAGACCTGAATGAAAGAAGAAAAGCGATGGTCAAAAAGCTGCTTGAGTATCGGGAGAAAAGGGTAAAGCCGGGTAAGGACGATAAGATCCTCTCATCCTGGAATGGACTGATGATCGGAGCCTTTGCCTATGCAGGAAAAGTATTCCAGGAGGAACGCTATATCCGACACGCTGAAGGAGCTCTTCATTTCATCAAGGAGCAGATGATGGATGAAAAGGGAAGTCTCTACGCATCCTACAGAAACGGAAGAGGGACCCAAAAGGGATTTCTTGAGAGCTATGCGTATCTCTGTTATGGGGCATTGTCCCTTCATGAGGCAACCCTTGATAACGGGTATCTGAGGTTTGCTTCAGAGCTTGCTGACAGAATGATTAATGATTTTCTTGATGAAAAGGATGGAGTATTCAGGATGAACAGCAGCGACCACGACAGACTTGTCATGGTGGCAAAAGATGTCTACGACTCTGCACTGCCATCTGGAAATTCCATGGCGGCAGTCGCGCTGACTAAGCTCTGGAGCATTACAGGAAAGACCGAGTACAGGGATATTGTGACCAGGCTATTTGGAACCCTCGGCGGAGCAATCATGAAGGACCCTCAGGGATTTACATATCTTCTGACAGGCTATATGACGCTTGTGGAAGGACCAAAGGAAGTGGTGCTTTCAGGGAAGAAAGATGATGAAACTATGCTTGAGATGAAGAAGTATCTTGGCGCTCAGTACCTTCCTGATTATACTTTTGCAGTTCATTCTCCAGAAGATAAAGAGCAGGATGAAGATCTCTTTACGCTATGGAGAGATCTGGAGGATGGAAAGACAACAGCCTACGTCTGCGAGAACTTCATGTGTCATATAGGTGTTCAGGAACTGTCAGATCTCAATAAACTTATTGAAAAAGAGAAATAAGGTATAAAGACGATAATAAGGCTCATGAACCGGAATTTGAATCCGTTTCATGAGCCTTGCTTTAATTTAGTATATTACTGACTTACTGGGATTGGGATGAGAATGGGCTCATCAAGTGTATACTCCGGTCCAGCGACCTGAATGAGCTCCAGGGTATCATAATTGTCGTCTGTAATAGAGTAAATGTGGGTGGTACCATTTTGTGTTTTAATGTCATTTGTTTCAATAAACTTTTCATCTCCCAAGGTGAAGCTGAAGGGGGGGTAGGGATAAAGCTCAGATGCCTTGAAAGTTAAGATGATCTCTCCATCCGCTCTAGTTATATCCGTGAGCTCAATTCCTTCAATTTCAGGACTCATGGTCTTTTTGTTCATATCGATACTGGTTCTGATATCCACGTTTTTTGGTTTTATGGCATATCGGTCTATGCTTATGCTTCGAGATTTGGGAGGATTGAAGTAGTCGCTTGTGATGTGGATGGTCTGTCTTCTGACTCCATCATAGTGTTTCTGAATATAAGCATAGCTACCGAGTGATGACTTTATGCCATCTTCAACTAGGGAAAGGCGAAGTTCCAGATCATGAGTGTTCTCTTCAGGAAACTCGAAGATGATTTCCGAACGTACCGGATAACTGATCATTTCCTTGAACAGAACCTTCTGCCCTTCTATGGTCACTTCTTTATTTAGCGGATATATGACGGGTGCCTTGAAATCATCCAGATTAAGGGTGAATTTATATGAATCCAATGCAAGAAGTTTATGGCTTTCTGCTCCATACTTCACTGGAATACTCTGCAGCTTTCTGAGGGAAACCGAGAGCTCAAAGTTTTTAGGGAGCTTTTCAATCGTCTTCTGTCCAGGATATGTACTTTCTATGATTTCGAGCTGCAGTTTCAGAAGAGAATCCTGCCCTTCAGTATAGGTGCCTCCATAGCTGAAGAATCCGCCTGAAATAAAGTTTCCGTTGGAAAGATCTGTAAGATGATCTATGCTGACATCGTAGAATTCATTATCTGCGGTTTCAAGATCAGGCATTTCAAGGAAGAGGACAAGATTGCGGGAATCTGCAATGACATAAGGAAGCTTCAGTTCAACCCCATCATTTTCTGCCTTTAAATTCACGTACTGGATGTTTCGGTTTTCCACAGCGCTTCTTAGTGATTCATTGTACATGACCAGTTCCGATATCTTAGATAGGAGAGGAATCTCTGAAACTGTCCTTGCAAAAACAATGCTTGTGTTTACGATGATCACAAAGAGCATTGCAGCTGCTGCTGTAGGAATCGTAGTAAAGAGGAATTTCTTCTTTCGCGATTCTTTTTTTATTCGCTTTTCCAGTCTTTCTGATGTTCTATAGAGCTCTTCCGGGTATTCAGAGGAAGCAGCCTGATATTCATTCCAACGTTCATGACTTTTCTTCATTCAAATTTCCTCCTTCCTCGTCCATGAGTTCTATACGCAGTACTGACAGTGCCTTTCTGGCTCTGGTTGATACTGTGCCTTCTGGTACATCCAGAAAAGCTGCAGTTTCTTTGATGGTCATGTCTGCAAAATATCTTAAAATAATGACTTGCATCAGTTCCTCAGATAGGGACTGGATGGCGATTTTTGTGGGTAGGGATATGGTTTCAGAGGTTTCATCCTCGATATTTGGAGGGGTTTCGTAGAAAGTAAGTGAACTTCTTTTTTTCAGCATACGGCAGCACTCGTTCATGAGGATCCTTGTAAGCCATGTCTTGGCATATTCAGGCTCTCTTACGGATTTTCTGCCGGCATACCCAAGATATACCGCTTCATCTATGGCTTCAAGGGCAAGCGCTTCATTCCCGAGGTAGCCGTAGGCGATGCGGTACATGGCTTCTCTGTGCTCTTCAATGAGCCTGATGTATTCTTCTTTATCTATTCCTTTTTGAGAAAAGCAACCCATTTTTCGCCCCCTTTACCTATTAGAGTGTTCAAGTGGTGATTTTCATTTCAGTTATGGAAATTATTTTAAAATTATTTTAGAATAGTGAAAATGATAAAAGGGATTCGAGTGAATCCCTTGATTTTGGTTAATTTGAGGTGTAACCAGTGCTGATCGCTAGTTGAAATTTCATCCAGTATACTCAGTATGGTTAAATTATGTGTTTTTATCACACTTCCAATATATCACGATATACTGGAACGGTCGACTATAATATGTCAGCCTGAAGAAATTGCATTCAGCTCATCGTATGTTAGAATACAACTTTAATTGTTAGTATGCATTTTTTGGGATTTTCTTCTTCTCATAAAGACTCTGGCAGTAGTCCACATTACAAGCAACCCAAATACAACATAGAAGAAATTGAAATCAATATTGAAATATTGCAATACATAAACCGCAAGTACTAAAATGATAAAAAATAAAGCGGATTCAATGATCTCAGATAGTATCATTTTCATTGGTTGCCCTCCCCAAAAGTATTGATGCTTTAGCTCATCAGTTATTTAGATCCCATTTCTCATAGATTTTAATATTATTCTTACTAAGATACTGATTTATTGATGCATAGTCCTTGTTTTCGTAGGCTTCTTTGTTGTCTTTAATTACCTTTTCTAGTACTTCAGGCTGTATTGCAGCTCTTTCACCGGCAAAGAGAGCCTTTATTTCTTTTTCAATAGTTGTAACCCTATAGTTCTCTTTGCTTACAACAAGATAGGCATTATCTTTGATTCTTTTTATCATGTCCTGCATCTCATTATGTGAAGGAGATTTTTCGATTAGAAATTCATCTGTCAAATCTTTTCCATCATGGGTTACGATGACATATTCTATACTTCCTGGAAGATTTGCGAGTGTTTCATTAATAACTGAATACAACTTACTTCGAATCTGTTCATCTGGTTCTGCATTATAGGTTAGTGAGCTCTCATAAATTGGAAGTACAGTACCATCTACAACTATATTTCGGTTGTAGAATGTTTGTTCTGCGTTTTTACATCCTGAAACGATTATTATGCTGATGATCATTAATATTAATATAATGCTTTGTTTATATTTCATCGATTTTCTCCTCTGTGAATCAGTATAATGGTTTCGTAGTTATTTATATAGGACGCGATAAGGTGTCAATAAACCCTTCATAAACTATATCATCAATTGTTTATTACATCCCAGACTTTTATATTATTCTTCCTAAGATACTGATTAATCGCTTCATAGTCTTTACTTTCGTAAGCATCCATATTGTCTTCAATTATTTTATCCAGTGTTTCAGGAAATACCTGGCGTTTCCCATCAAAAAGCGCTTCGATCTCTTTTTCGATGGTGGTTACTCTGAAGTGTTTCTTGTTTACTACAAGATACCCATCTTCTTTGATTCTCTTTATCATATCCTGCATTTCCATATGGGAAGGTAATTGATCAACAAGAAAATCTTCAGTGAGATTTTCTCCATCATGGTTCACAATGATATAATCACTACTATTTCCTGGAAATTTTGAGATATGCGCATTCAGAATCGAATAAAGCTGACTTCTTATCTGCTCCTCAGATTCAGCATTATAGGTCAGTGAACTTTCGTAAAATGGTAACACCGTACCATCAACAACTATGTTTCGACTGTATAATGCCTGATCATCATCTTTGCATGCAGAAACACTTGAAATAGTTATGATTATTAAGATCAGGATGAAATGCTTTTTGAGTTTCAAATCGTTCCTCCTCTATGTTTACATATACATAAATAACAGATTTGACGCAGTATCCATTTTATACAGAGCCTTTTCTAAATTGTGTGTTTCTTGATCAAACAAAAGATACACCTTCGAAGTGTATCTAATGTTTAGCTCTAATAAGCGAATCTTTGCGGTGTGAATTAACCGAAAAGATTCATGGCGAACCAGTAGATAACATATAAAACGGCGAGAATTGCAAAGATGCCGCTGATGTTTCTCCAGAGTCTTTTTCTCTTCTGAGCTTTATAGGAAAAATCTTCATTGTCTCTGGCTTTCTCATCCGGAATTTCCAGCCTGTTCTTCTCTTTTCTGGCCTGTTCTTTGATTTCCACTTCCTGGCCGACTCTGTTGGCGACATGTCTGTTCTGATCAAAATTGAACATTATTCCACATCCTTTTAGGTTTATTAGGGAGTAGGTTCAAATGCTTCAGGGACATCAATTACGGTCCCTATGGGTTCTTTCAAGGGTATTAAGTGATTATTGTTCTGTCCATGTAATCTTAATGTGATTGTACCATGGATTTCTTCCTCGAAGACATAGGATACTGTAGTGTTTTCGCTTCCACCGCCACTATAAGAACCGTGAGGGAGGTACTTGTATTCGCCTTCTTGAGTTTTGTACTTGAAATGAAAAGGAGAACTGTATGGGTCATTTTTCTCTATGAGGAAAGTTAAAAGAGACTTTTTTCCGGAGCTGACCATGGACAACTTTATTCCTTCAATGCTAGGACTCATTGTCTTCTGTTCAAAATCTACAGTAATGTATTCCGCTTGCTTGTCCAGAAGGTATACACCTGTAATTATGAGATCTGCAGCGTATGCTCCAGATCTCATGGACTGAGAACCCAAAGCTATACTATGAATACGAAAATCCTTATCATACATGATAGAGGATAAATCGTCAGTGATTACAGCACCTGTTTCAGCATCAACAAACATACCTTCAAAACCTGTAATCCGATGTGTATTGTCAGGGTCTTCTGTGATAATAAGATTTGTTGAAAGTGGACTTCTTTCGATGGAATTTAAGTGCAGTCTGTTTCCAGAAAGCGTCAGTGTTTTATTGATTTCATTGTTCTTTGTCCTGGACATCTTCTGGAGAGAAGTTTCAAAGGAAAACTCCCCTAAATCTTCTGTACTAATAAGTTTCATACCGTGAGTAGAGCTGAACTCTCTATGTTCGATTGATGCAGAGAGTATAAAGCCCATTTCATCAGGAAAATGCATTTCTGGACCTGGAGGCAGCAATCCGAAGAGGCTAAGATAGTTATGTTCAAAATAATCAGGATAAGCGCTGTTTTCAGGAAGGAAGGCGGATGTATAGTCTTCATTGGTATTTATGTCGTAAACATTGAGAACAGTCACTACAAGCCTGTCATATCCTTCCAGCTTTATGTATTCAGGGAATTGAAGATATAGCGATATCTTTTTATCATCCGATAAGGCATATTGAAGAAAAAGCTGATGTTCTCCATTGTCAGAGACCAGCCCCAGTTCTTCAATTTGATCTTCATAGTTTGAACTGAACATCATACTGGTGAAAAGCTCTTTGAGCACAGGAATCTTCCTTAGACTTTCCGCCCATGCCATATCGGTATTTGCTGTGATGAACATGAAGAGCACAAGAAGGCTTGTCACGGCAGAGCTGATTTTTATACGAGAATTTCTTCTTTCTTTTCTGAACCGTTTGTCAAAGCGGTCTTCAACACCAGAAAGTTCAGTGGGTTCAGTGATATGATCTTCGATCAGATTCTTAAGGTTTTCTTCATATGGATTCATGGCGAATTCCTCCTTCCATGGAGATGAGATCTTCCTTCAGAAGTTCAAGGGCCTTCTTTGTTCTGGTGGCTACAGTGCCCTGAGGAAGATCAAGAAAAGCCGCAGTGTCTTTTACACTGTAATCTGCGAAATACCGGAGGATGATGATCTCCTTAAGAGCTTCGGGGAGTTCTTCCACCGCTGATCTTAGGGACATGGAGATTCTTGTGTCATCTGATCTGGTTTCAGGAACTTCTCCGGAAACGATGACTCTTTTTCTGCTTCTTAAGATTTTATGACATTCATTGATGAGAATCCTTGTAAGCCAGGTTTTTAAATACTCCGGCTCCTTCAGCTGCTTCATGTTGGCATACCCGAGGTATACCGCCTCATCCACTGCTTCCATGGCATCGGCTTCTGATGAAAGGTATCCGTATGCGATTTTGAACATGATGGATTTATACTCCGTGATGAATGTAAGATATGATTCCTTATTAAGCGGTCTTTTTCTGAATATCCCCAAAATCATCCCCCCTTTAACCGTTAGAGTATTTAGACCATTATTTTTATTTAAATTTAAGACTTTTTTTCTTTTAATATGATTTCAGTATGGTATTATAGATTAGCTAGAAAAATATATGTAGCTGTTAAGACTTATTATATATCAATATATGCGCTCAGAACAAAGGGTTTTCAGGTTCACAGAAAGTTAGAAATTTGAACTTTAAATGTGACTCTTGAATCGATTCTGTAAAAATTATGAACATTGTTTCCGAATGCTTAAGGTGACATGAAGCTATTCTTAAACATGAGTCGAAAACACAATATTCATGATTTATTTTGTTATGATGTAGGCAAAGGTAAGATAATAGGTGCAGTATGCACGAGGTGAGGAAAATGAATCGACTGATTAAAAAACTGACATTAAACAAATGGGTACTTCCACTGCTGATGGTAGGGATACTTTATATGAAATCCCTGTTCCTTCTGGTCACATTGTATGATGCGAGCCCGAGGGTGCTGATCATGAGCTTACTGAGCCTTGCGCCGATAAGTGTAATCGTCTCGTTCTCCTTCCTCTTTGAGGGAAGAAAGAAACTGTTCTACTTTTTCGCAGTGAATGTATTCTACTCATTCCTTTTCTATGCAGACATGACCTATTTTGATGGTCTGAACAGATTGTTCAGTCTATATGTTCTGTATCTGAAAAACATCAGTACTGAGTTTGCTGCAAGTACGAGTGAATACTTCATGAATCTTAACTTCCTTGTTTTTCTCGACCTGCCTGTATGGCTCTTTATGCTCTTCAGAAGCAAGAAGGTGATCGATAAATCCTTACTTACAAAAGGACAGGAAGCGATGCTGAAAAGGATAATGCTTTTCGGAACAGCATTTGCCATGAGCTTCATTGTCATGCTCACACAGATGTTTACAGTAAGAAGGACAGTGGGTATAGAAAACTACGAAAATCATGCACTGATGCTCTCGCCTGTAGGTAACCACATGATTAATATGGCTTCCTATGTGGTGGACCGGGTGAAAAGTCTTGACGAAGACGAACTGGCTTCTATAAGAGGATGGTTCAATATGAACGAGTCTCATTTTAATGTTGATGAGCAGTACAAAGATCTTCAAGGTGTGCTTAAAGGAAAAAATATCATCGTCGTTCATTTTGAATCACTTGAGAGCTTTGCACTCGATTATGAGTTTGAAGGTAAAGAAATCACACCCAATATCAATAAACTGATGAAAAACGGAATCAGCTTCAGTAATGTTAAAGAACAGACTCAGG
This sequence comes from Proteiniclasticum sp., assembly GCF_032054185.1. Lineage (NCBI taxonomy): Bacteria > Bacillati > Bacillota > Clostridia > Eubacteriales > Clostridiaceae > Proteiniclasticum > Proteiniclasticum sp. The sequence continues at coordinate 80,104 of NZ_DAMBTF010000007.1, read as the reverse complement.
AAGGCGTAAGTTCCGATGCTGAGCTCATGTTTAATACAGGCCTTTACCCAACACAAAAGGGTAGTGCGTTTATGAGCTACGGCGAGAATGAATACTTTGCACTGCCGAAACTTCTGAAGAAAAGTGGATATGAAACCATGGCGATCCACGGGGATATGGCAGAGTTCTGGAACAGAGACATTGTCTACCCCAATATCGGAATCGACAGATATATCGACGAAGAATTATTTGAAGATAAACGGTACAGCGGTCTTGGGATCCTGGATGAATCGCTCTTCAAGCAGTCTCTTAAAGAGATCGGTAAAGCAGAGTCTCCCTATTACTCCTATGTCATGACCGTTACTTCCCATACCCCTTTCACCATAGAAGAAGAACACAGATATCTGGGTATCCCGGAAGGCGAGAACAATGATGCTGGATATCTTGAGAGTATTCATTACACAGACTATCATCTCGGCAAGTTCTATGAAGAACTGGAAAAAAGAGGAGAACTGGAGAATACAGCCATAGTGGTATTTGGCGACCATGAAGGTATCCATAAGTACCACGAATCCGATTTACCCGACAATGAAAAGAAAGTACCTTTCTTCATCCATGTACCAGGCATGGAACCCATCAGTATCGATACTTTAGGCGGACAGGTGGATATGCTTCCTACTCTTCTATATATGCTTGGAGTTGATGAAGAACTCTATGCGGACAAGGTCATGGGCAGCAATCTTCTAAGAGAAGGAGAAGGTTCGGTTATCCTTGCAACAGGAGAGATCCTTGGAGAACCTCACGACCGCGAACACCTCGCGAATGCACCGCTCATTTCAAATCTCATCATCACTGGAGACTACTTCGGCAGGTCCGAGATTGACGTAGATCTGAAAAATGAGATCGTGAATAAAGAAAGAGACAATGACACCTATCTGGACTGACAGAAGTCCGTCCGGTAAACAAGAAAAAAGAAAAAGACATAAAAAAATGACGCTCCTTTTGGAGCGTCATTTGCTTTTCAAGAATTCTTCGGGAATCTCAATTCCGTACTGCTCTTTTGTCACTTCCAGATAGATGTCCAAAAGGTCCTGTTTCTCTGTGATTTTCAGAATGAAGAAGGCAGAGAAGAGAGAGGATTTGTAAGTCTTATGCCTCATCTTGTACTCCGCAATCCCTTTCCGGTAATAAAGAGAATTCAGACCATGGGTGGTCTCCTGGCTCAGACAGTAATCTATGCCTTCTTTGGCTACTTTAATGACTCTTCTGTGGTTGTCCTCCAGGTGGAAGTTGTAGCAGAGGTTTGTATAGATCTTGATGATCAGGAAATTCTGGTACTTGGCAGTGACACTGCCTCTTAGTCTGTCCAGGATGAAGTAGAGAATCTTTGTGCTTAGGGGAACCTCCTCATCCTCAGCGATGAGTATGGACAGAAGAAGCAGAATTCGAAGCTCGATGTAGCTGTATTTATAGTTTTTAAAGTCGACCAGTTTGAATTTGGGTATGGTCAGCTTAAGCGCATCAGTCAGGATGTTTCTTGCATCTTTATGGTCACTGGAAAATCTTGAATGATAGAGCGATGCCCCTCTTATGAGCAGGAGAAACTGTATGACTTCATTAGGGTTTACGATGGAAGACTCATTCTCTCCGGTAAAGCTCTTTCTGATGTCTTCCTCAAGTTTCTTCATTTTCTGGTCATCATAAGTGGTGATGATGTCATCCAGCTCGTCATGATATTCCGTGAGCAGTCTGTTTACTCTGGCATTCTTAAGAAGCTCCAGAAGGTCTTCCTTATATATGGAGGAGAGAAGTTCCAGGGTCTCATATCTTGGAATGACTTCTCCTTTTTCAATTCTTCTTAGTGCATCAGAACTGACACCGGCCAGATTCTGGATGTCCACCTGGCTGAGTCCCAGGATTTTTCTGATTTCTTTCAGTTTTTCTCCAAACTGTATCAAATTGTAGCTGATAAACATGCGGATCCCTCATTTTCAATCTTATGTTCTTATTGTAAATCATATGTATTATAAAGTATATCCCTTTGAAATAGAAGAGTTCTTATTTTTTTGCAGTTCTCTCTATATGATGAATAATCCTATGAGAAAAGGTGATATGAGATTTTCTCATTTATCCATTGACTGGAATGACCTGACAGCAGGGCGCCATGCTACAGTTATTTCTAATTTATGCAATATTTACATAATTTTATACACTTTAATGAATAAGGAGTGAATTGCAGTCTCAAACGGAACGTTTGCACGTTTTCATTGAGATTTAAGTGTTTTTGAACAAAATACCCCTGAAATCCCGAAGAAGTTCGGGGTTTAGTCAGAAAATTTAGACGTATAATGTGAGTATAAAATCAATACCATAGTATAAAGGAGGAAAATATTGTGTTCAAAAAGTTTATTGCAAAGACTCTGGTGACTGTCCTACTACTTAGTACTGTTCTATCCGTTAACGCTTTTGCAGGAGAGAATGATATTCCTCGTATGTTCCAGCGTATCAATGTCATAACAGTAGTGAAATAGGAAAGACAATAAAGTCAATCACTGGTATAAAACGTACATGTCATCCAATAACATGAAAAGGAGGTTCAATATGAGTATTCTACATGCTAGAGAGAAATGGTTTAATGTAGTATCTTCTATGAACTACGCCTTTAAAGAAAGTTATGCAGCACATGAACGTATTTATCCCTTGGCGCCTGACAGGAGGAACTTCGATTTTGAAGAAGCTGCTGATCATGCTGACCAGAAATCCATCTGTATGAGAAAAGTGAACTGCATAAAAGAAAAGAAGAAGATACTTAAGGACATCACTATAGATATTGAGCCTAAAAAGAAATACCTTGTCCTGGGGGATGAGGAATCCGGGACTGAAGATTTGATCAGAATACTGACAAAAGAGGAAACATCCTATGAGGGGAACATCAGCATAAAAGACATGGATCTCAGAATGATCGAAAATCATCTGCTCAGACGAGAAATTTCTCTCATCAGCAGCAGTATCCCGGTAATCAGAGGTTCTCTTTTTGATAATGTGACAATTCACGGGAAATATGATTGGATGAAAGTTAGGGATAGTATGGGAAAAGTAGGACTGCTTAATTTAGAAAACGAAAATGGAGAAGTGCTTGAGGCCGAAGAGCTTAGTGATATCGACAAGAAAAGGATATCCATTGCAAGGGCTCTGGTGAATCACTCATCCATTCTGATTTTAGATGAAACCGCCGGTTCAGAAAACAATGAACAGGATTATGAGATCGAAGAACTGATCCTGAACATGAGGGAGATGACCGTTCTTTCCATCAGTCACAGGCTGACAAAGTCTCTCATGGAGAAATACGACAGGATCTTTATCCTGGATCAGGGACATATTGTGGAAGAGGGCACCTTCAGTGAACTGCTTCTGAACAATGATTATTTCTACAATCGCTATGTTTCCAGCGAAACATAGATTTTGTATAAGGGCACATGAATAGATGATTGTTTCACTCTCCTTGGTAAAAATAGTCTTTAATTAACCTTTGTGCCCCTTAAAAACGACTCTAAAATAAATCATCCCATAAGAGATTCTCTGAATGGATTTTCCGGAAAATGGAAGAAACATTTGGAGAATCTTTTTGTTTTTCCAGGAGAAGAATCCGATTCATAGCCGAAACGTATTGAGCATCAGTGGAAATAGCTGAATTGTGAAAAGATAGATTAAATGTTAAACACCTGTTGACGTTTACAGATTTCGTGCTTATAATGATTGTATACATTGTATACGACGAATACAATCTAAGGAGGAATGAAATGAATAAATTTTCATTACTCTTTACCAACTGCAAGGTCGGTGGAGTGACCATCGAGCAGGTGTTCAGGAGACTGATTCCATTCTTTATCGTCACTGCGGTTATCCTGCTGCTTGTCACCTTCATACCGGCACTGTCCCTGACACTGCCGCAGATGCTTGACCTGATAAAATAGGAAGGACTATTATAGAAGTAAAAGAAGGGGAAGGTGAATACAGATGATATACAGCAGCATCAGCACATGGAAGAGAGAAGAGAAGATCTATGGGGATAGACTCCATAAGGCTTTAAGTTATCTTGAAGAGATGATGAAAAAGGACGTGGCGGATGAAAAGTTTGTCATTGACGAAGATAAAATCTTCGGATTTGTCACAACTGTAGAGACGGAAGAAGTTTCTGCTCGTCGTCCTGAGTCCCATAAAAGACACATCGATATCCAGTTTCTCATGGAGGGAAGGGAAAAGATCGGCTACATCAGAAAGAATGATGATCTTAAGGTTATTTCAGACCTTCTTGAAGAAAAGGACAACTGCTTCTATGACGGAAGCATTGACGGAGAAGTGTTTCTTGATCTTAAACCAGGAGACTTCGCAGTATTCTTTCCGGATGATGTGCACAGACCACAGTGTATCGCCTCAGAGAATACGGCAATCAGAAAAGCTGTGATCAAGATCAGGGTGGATTAAGACCTGACCGATCATACTGAAGATGAAGCGCCGAAGGTAAAGGCCATAACTTCCCGCTTAGAAATTCCAGGCATTTTAAAGTGAGACCTGAAGAAGGATGATTTTCATCTGCAGGTCTCACTTTTTCTATATTGGGAGAAAGTGGAATGAGGGTCATCAAGCCTGTCGGATTTCCTTATGAGGAGGAATCTGCACGTACTGAGCATCAGGAAGAGAAACGAAAATTTCTTCAGCCTGGATAATGTGGTATTCACATGACGAGCGGGTGAATCTTCTATGAATATGATGGAATTCTGGTTGATATAATGTTTCATAAAGGTTACAATGATTGTATATGATGTATACAATTACATGAGTAAGGAGGTCCACTATGGAAATGTTTTCATTAAAAGGCAAGGTAGCAATCGTGACAGGTGCACGAACAGGTCTTGGTCAGGGCATCGCACTTGCACTAGCTGAAGCTGGAGCGGATATTATAGGCGTAGGATCCACAACCCTCGATGAGACAGAAAAGCTCGTAACAGAAATGGGCAGAAAGTTTCATGGCATTTCGAAAGATCTTCACAGCATCGAGTTTGTCGAAGAGATCATCAAAGAAGCGGTCGAGAAAATGGGACATGTCGATATCCTTGTGAACAACGCCGGAATCATCAGGCGTGAAGACGCACTGGAGTTTTCCGAGAAGAACTGGGACGATGTCATGGACATCAATCTGAAAACCGTATTTTTCCTCTCACAGGCTGCGGCCAGACAGTACATGAAGCAGGAAACAGGCGGAAAGATCATAAACATCGCATCTATGCTTTCCTATCAGGGCGGTGTACGAGTGCCATCCTATACTGCGAGCAAAGCAGGAATCAAGGGCATCACCATGGCCATGGCCAATGAATGGGCAAAGTACAACATCAACATCAATGCCATTGCCCCGGGCTATATGGCAACGGACAACACAGAAGCACTGCGGGCGGATGAAAAGAGAAATCAGGACATCCTTGACCGGATCCCACAGGGCAGATGGGGCACAAAGGAAGACATCGGCGGCCCTTGCGTATTTTTAGCATCTGAAGCATCCAGCTATATGAACGGATTTACCGTTGCCGTCGACGGCGGCTGGCTGGCACGATAATTTTAGGAGGAAAACAGCATGAAATTAGAGACCAGATATTCCAATCATCCCGAGGATTCAAAATTCTACACCACAGATGAACTGAGAGACCACTACCTCGTTGAAGAGGTATTTGTGGATGACGAGGCAAACTTTGTCTATTCACACAACGACAGAATCATTGCAGGCGGAATCAAGCCAGTAAACGGAGGCGTTGTTCTTGGTGCGGGCAAGGAGCTTGGCACCGAATTCTTCTTCCAGAGAAGAGAAGGCGGAATCATCAATGTCGGCGGAAAAGGCAAGGTCAAGCTTGACGGAGAAGAGTTCGAGATGGGTCAGTATGACGGACTGTACATCGGTATGGGCACAAAGGATGTGGAGTTTAGAAGCGAAGACAAGGAGAATCCTGCGAAGTTCTACTTCAACAGCAGCCCAGCCCATAAGAGATATGAGACAAGGATTATTACTCTGGAACAGGCGAAGAAAGTGCACCTTGGCAATCCCGAGAATCTCAACAAGAGAACCATCAACCAGTATGTCCATCCTGATGTATGCGAAAGCTGTCAGCTGGTCATGGGCATGACGAACTTCGAAGAGGGAAGCGTATGGAACACCATGCCTGCCCATACCCACGAAAGAAGAATGGAGGTATACTTTTACTTCAATCTGAAGAAAGAGGATATGGTCTTCCATATGATGGGACAGCCTCAGGAAACAAGACACATCATCGTGAAGAACGAACAGGCAGTCATTTCTCCAAGCTGGTCCATTCACTCAGGCGTAGGAACAGGAAAGTACACCTTCATCTGGGGTATGTGCGGAGAGAACATCGAGTTCACCGACATGGATCATGTGGACATGCAGGAAATGAGATAAACAGAAAAATATTTAGCTAAAGCGGCAGTATATGCTGCATTACAAGGAGAGAAAGTGTCATGGATAGAAACTCGGCATATAAACTGAATACTGTGGGCGATGATGTCTATGAGCTCATGAAAAGAGAGATCCTGAATCTTTCCATCAAGCCGGGCACCATGGTGACGGAGCAGGTAATCTGCGAGAAGTACAACATCTCAAGAACGCCCAGCAGACACGTGCTCCAGAGATTAAGAGACGAAGGGCTCATCTTTTCCATACCCTATAAGGCAAGCTATGTATCGCTTCTTGACCTTGACAGCATAAAGCAGCTCATCTATATGAGAACGGCCATTGAGTCAAAGGTCATAAAGGATGCGATTTCGCTCAATCATGAGGATCTCATCACCCGTCTGGAACGAAGCCTCAGGAAACAGGAAGAGCTGCTTTCCAAGGACTTTTCACCAGAAGAGTTCTATGAAATGGACAGCGAGTTCCATGAAAACTGGTTCATCGAGACGGACAAACTCATCGTATGGCAGGAAATCCAGAAGCTTCTAGTGCACTACACAAGGTTCAGAATGCTGGACATTGTTGTGGTCAAGAACTTCTATGCCATATTCGAAGAGCACAAAGAGCTTGTCAGAATCATCAGAGAAACCAGAACGCAGGATGTGGATGATATGATCACAAAGCATCTTTACGGCGGGATCGAAAGACTCGGCGACAGAATATCCGGTGAGTACAGAGATTACTTCATCGAAGCATAGGAAGATCAATAAGATGAAAAGGTGGACTTAAGAGGTCTGCCTTTCATCCATTTTACAAAAGAAAAAATATAAACAGGATGTGAGAACACCCGATGGAATTGGGACATCTTAGTATGAAGATGAAAGAAGAGGAAAACAGAGACATGCAGAAAGAAAACTTTTATACCCGGCTGGATAAGAGAGAGAAATTTATCCTGAATGCCGTATTCTATGTATTTTTCGTCAACGGAATATTTGCCATGATCATGGGCTCTTTACTGCCGCTCATCAGCCGGGAGTATAACCTGTCCGACACCATGAGCGGATCGCTGATCTCCATGCACTCTCTTGGAAACCTGATATCAGGATTTGTGGCGGGTGTGCTGCCTCTATACATCGGCAGAAAAAGATCCATTGTCATGCTCAGCTCATTTGTCACCATAGGATTTATCCTCATGATTATAACGGGCAATCCCTTTATTCTACTTCTTGCTTTCCTCTTTACGGGGATCAGCAGAGGAAGTGTCAGCAACTTCAACAACACCATGGTCAACGAGGTATCGGACAGCAGTCCTTCCGCCCTCAGTTTTCTCCATAGTGTATTTGCGGTGGGTGCCATCATCGCACCGATACTGGTCATATTCTCCACAAGGATCGCAGGAGACAACGGCTGGAAACTAAGTGCCATCATCATCATCATCATGACAAGCCTCTCCATATTCATGTTCTCCAGAATGGACATGAAGGAAAAAGTGAAAGCCAAGGCCGGCAGGAAGGGCTATGAGTTCCTGAAATCGGAAGTGTTCTGGATCAACGCGGGCATCCTCTTCTTCTATCTGGCAGGAGAATCCACCATCAACGGATGGATCGTCAAGTACTTTGTAGATGCAGAGATCATGACCATAGGCTATGCGCAGCTTCTGGCTTCCATCCTGTGGGTTGCCATTCTCGTCGGAAGAATCACTGTGAGCGTCTACGGCGACAGGGTGAGAAAGGATACCATCCTCATCGTCACCACAAGCGGAACAGTGCTTTTCTATCTTCTGCTTCTTTCAACGACAAACGTGACCGTAATCACCATCGCCATCATCGGTATCGGACTTTCCATGGCAGGAATCTATCCGACTACGGTTTCAAAAGTCGGGAAAACCATCAAGGATTACCCCATGGCCATGGGTGTGCTTCTCGTACTGGGCGGAGTCGGAGCCATCGTCATGCCGATTCTTACGGGTGCCCTTTCCGATGCACTCGGTATTTTTGCCGGAATGAGCGCCATCGTTGTGGTCCTCATCCTCATGATGACTTTTGTGATTCTTTCGATCATACAGGGAAAGAGAGAAGCGAAGGTTTCGTAATAAGAAGAGATAAGCAAGAACAGTTGAGCAGCAGCCTTTACAGAATGTTTCAGGAATTGTCATAGTGGAGCTCCACCTCTATGGTATATTCTGAACAATGAAATGTTTAAAGGAGGCGCAATATGTCAGTAATCAAAGTTATCGAAATACTTGCCGAGTCAAAGGAAGGATGGGAAGCTGCGACGAAAGAAGCAGTCAGGGAAGCATCCAAATCTGTCAAGAACATCAAGAGTGTCTATGTCAAAGACATGCAGGCCATCGTTGAAGGCGGAGAGATCGTCAACTACAGAGTGAACGTGAAGATCTCCTTCAAAGTGGACTTCAGTGAGGAAAGCTCGAAGTAACAGACCTGAATAGAGAACACACAAAAACCGCTCGAGGGCGGTTTTTAGTTTGGAGAAAAACAGTTAATGATGAGCATTGGATTCATGAAAGCCAGAAGGCAGAGAAAATTACCGATAAATTGAAACGAAATATACTCTATATGATTCATGTTTCCTTCATACTCAGTTTTTCTTTGTTTAGATATTAACGTTTTCTTTTTTTCACCGATATCATATATGGTCCGAAATTTTATTTTTAAGGGCCATGAAGACAGATATAATTTTTCCACACTTACGCGACAATGAAATTGTGCAGTAGAGGATGTGAGCGGGACTTGATTAAGAAGGTCTTTCCTTACGGGGACAAAGAGGGAATGACCGGATATCCATAAAGATACAGTTTAAAAGACAAGAGAATGATAACTGGATAATATGGCTTTAGGCCATTTGTGAGAGTATGTCTCCAGATCAAAACGGGAAAGAGGGAAAAAGATGAAAATCAGAACCAAACTAATTTTAAGCTTCACGGCACTTATCACCGCCATTGCACTGACCATGGGGATTGTTTCAACCATGACGGCATCAGAAATCCTGAAAGAGCAGGCTGAAATGGATCTGTCCTATAAAACCATAGAAGGGGCAAAGCTCATAAACAGCGAAATGCACACCCAGAGACTTTCTCTAGAGGTACTGGCAGAGCTGGATGAAATGAAGGCCATGGGCCTTGAAGCACAGTCCAACCTCATCAAGAGACAGCTCGACAAGCTTGAATTTGAAGATGTATCCATCATCAGACCCGACCGTACACTGAATTATGTCAATGGGTCAGTGGTCAAGCTTCCAGCTGACGACAGAGTGATGGATATATTTGACGGCGAAAAGGTGAGCTACTTTGGGATAAGCCCAGCCACAAACGAAACAGTTCTTGTCTATGCTACACCGATTATGGTCAATACAAGAGTTGTAGGCGGGCTTCTTGGCAGATATCCAGGTGAAGCGCTGAGCGTGCTCACTGATGGAATCAGATACGGAAAGACAGGCTATGCCTACATCATAAACAGTGAAGGTACCGTCATTGCCCACAAGGACCGGGCGAAAGTGAATGATCAGGCCAATCCTATAAAACTTGCGGAAACAGATCCCAAGCAGAAGTCTGCAGCAGATCTTTTTACAAAGATGCTCACGAACAAGGTTGGAGTGGATACCTACGAGATGAACGGAGAAACCCTCTATGCTGCATATTCACCTATTGAAGATACAGACTGGATTCTTGTTGTCACTGCAACGGAAAGCGAAGTCACAGGAGCAGCAGCTGCTCTACAGAGAAACATGATGATCGTAGCGCTCCTTGCCATATTCATCGGCATGATCGTAACCTACATCTTAGGTTCAAGAATCGTAAAACCCATCAGTCAGGTGGTTGAAAAAGCGAAGATACTGGCAGATCTTGATCTTCGTGAAAATCTCTCTGCAAAAGCACTATCATCAAAAGATGAAATGGGAGACATCTCAAGGGCTCTTCAGTCCATCATCGACAGCTTCCGGCAGATCATATCGAAGGTAAGCCTTTCCTCCGAAGAGGTGGCGGCGTCCTCCAAGCAGCTTATGGCGAGCGCTGAGCAGTCTGCACTGACAGCTGAAGAAGTATCCAAAACTGTAGAAGAAATCGCAAGGGGAGCTTCAGAGCAGGCTTCAAACACCGAAGACGGTTCAACCAAGGCTGCATCCCTAGGTGAAAGCATTGAGACCAACAACAAGTTCCTGATTCAGCTGAGTGAATCTTCAGTTCAGGTTTCCGAGATCGTGGAATACGGTATGAACGAAATGGAAAAGCTCATGGAGATTACGAAGGAAAGTACTGCATCAGTTAAAGAAATTGCAGACATCATCGAGCTGACCAATAGGAGTGCAGGAAATATCGGACAGGCAAGTGCCATGATTTCAAGCATCGCAGACCAGACAAATCTTCTTGCGCTGAATGCTGCCATTGAAGCGGCAAGAGCAGGCGAAGCAGGCAGAGGGTTTGCAGTCGTTGCCGAGGAAATCAGAAAGCTTGCAGAGCAGTCTGCAACCTCTACAAAAGCCATCGACAAGACAGTTTCGGAGCTTCAGAAAAATGCTCTGGATGCAGTCAAGACCATGGAAAGAGTAGTGAGCATAACAGGCGAGCAGTCAAGTACAGTATCCTCAAGCAAGGATATGTACAGCGCAATAGAATCTGCAACGAAGTTTTCCATAGAATATACCGATCATCTCAATGAGACCGGCAAGGTCATGATGAAGATGAAGGAATCCATACTGGATGCCCTTCAGAACCTGACCGCCATCTCAGAGGAAAACTCCGCATCCACAGAAGAAGCGTCCGCTTCCATGCAGGAACAGTCTGCATCCATTCAGCAGATTGCCGGAGCATCCGAAAACCTTGCCAGGCTTTCAGATGAGCTGAGAGAAGTCATCAGACAGTTTAATATCGCATAGAAAGAAAATCCCATGGCCGTTATAAAGCCATGGGATTTTTGTTATGATGGATACATCAGCGGTATACCTGCAGAATCCTGGTGATGCCGTTAATCAGTGAGATGAGGAGAGTAAAGGGAATGATTTAACACAGCATGAAGATGGATACATGGGAAAAAATGAGAAATGAGGAATATTTCGGACAGGAGCAGATCGAATCCGAGGGGGTTATCCATGAAGATGGAGATATTCTACGATTCCCATGAACTTATCCTGAACAGTGAGAAGATAAGCTGGGTCAGAATGTAGAACCTCATAAAGTCCGATGACCCTTCATCATTAAAGGTGCTGACACAGATTGAAATCTATTGCAGATAACAAAAAAAGGAATCTCGAAATTTTTTAGGATTCCTTTTTTGGCTCTGTTTGTGAATTTCGATGAAATTCAGGCTTTGTAAAAGGGATTCAGCTGAATCACTTTCTTGACCAATATAGAAGGGCCATAATGACAGAAATAAAATTCAAATTATCCAAGAGAAACTTTAAATGTAAATTACATCACTTTGAAATTAAATCAGTATATTAAATGTACGGATTACATTATCAATTGTCACAAAAAACATTAAAATCATCAAAAAAACAAAGAATAAAATCTGTATTTTCTCTATCAGTGTTCTTTTAATCTTTTCTTGTAATGTGCCTTTAATCAGCATTATCCCCTTTAATACTATATAAATACATGCGAATATCAGAATGAATCTGTATGTAATGTCTACAGAAGGAATGTTCATGATTTTCGAATTGTTGCTTAAAGCCTGAATGATAATAAGCAAAACACTATATATCAGAACGGATAGAGGACTTCTTTCTTTTTTATCAAATAAGCTAGCCATTATATACACTCCCATGAAATCATATGAATCAGATATTGTAATAAAATATAAACTCTACATATTTAATTATACTAAATTTTCAAACGACATTCAATTGAAAATACAGATTTCAAACAGAGCCTTTTTTAATGTCATTATATAAGCGTCAGTTTCAGACTGTCTCTTTAAGAATATCTAGATTTCGTGAAGCTGTCTGGTTCAGTATATATGTGAAAAGATGAAATGAGCCTATCCGAAAGACAATGAAATAGAACGAAAAAATAACAGATTCCTTTTTGAGGAGCTGTTATTTTTCGTTATGTCTGAATTTAATCTCTGATGAATCTCTGATGTACTCTGAACTGGATATTTCGGTCTACGCTTCGTATTCCTTCTCAAACACCTTTGTGCTTCTTACAGTATCGATAGGTCTTACGAGCTTCTCGATCTCTTCTCTCTGCTCTTCAAAGTATGGTGGAAGAGAAAGCTTTTCGCCGAGGGTCTCATATGGCTCATCACCCATGAAGCCTGGTCCGTCTGTAGCAAGCTCAAAGAGGATGCCCTGGGAGACCTTGGCGTAGAGTGAGGCAAAGTAGTATCTTTCCACAAAGCCTGAATTTCTGAGACCGAAGGACTGGTATCTTTCGATCCACTCGTTCAGTTCCTTCTTGTCTTCCACTCTGAAAGCCACGTGATGGACTGTGCCATAGCCCTGTCTTCCTGCAGGAAGATCCTTGTTTTCCTCCACGATGACTGAGCCGCCGTTTCCGCCTTCGCCCATCTCAAAGAGGTGATAGTTTCCTTCCTGCGCGGTCTCTTCCATCTGATACACTTTTTCAAGAACCGACTTGAAGTAGGTGAAATCTGATATGGTCAGACCGATGGGTCCCAGTCCTGTGATGGCAAATTCATTCGGGATGGGCCCTTTCTGCCATGGAATCCCTGAAGGAACACCCTTGTTCTTCTCATCGGAGATCATCTGATATCTCTGATCGTCAAAGTCCACAAAGGAAAGGGTCTTCTTTCCGAACTGCTCGCTGATGCCTTCATGCTTTACCTTCAGACGGTCAAATCTCTTCACCCAGTAGATTAGCGCTTCATCGGAAGGAACTCTGAACGAGGTCTTTGCGATTTCATCGGTTCCGTGGGTTCCTTTAGGGATGCCAGGGAAGTCGAAGAAGGTCATGTCCGTTCCGGGACCGCCCACATCATCTGCAAAGAAGAGATGATAAGTCTGGATATCATCCTGATTGACGGTTTTCTTGACCAGTCTGAGACCCAGTGTATAGGTGAAGAACTCATAGTTCTTTTCTGCGCTGCTTGTGATGGCTGTGACGTGATGGATTCCTTTTAGTTTATTCATTGTATTATCCTCCGTTTTTTTCATTTCTCTATTTTTTTACTTTAATTCTTCTCATCGTTTAGTTTCAGTCCGGTCTGATCATTTCTGTAATCTCTCCGATACTCGCATAGCTGATTCCTGCAAGTCTCGCCATTGCACCAAGGGCAACAGGATCGATTTTGCCTTTATCGTAGATTCTTTCGTCTATATGGAATCTTACAATTCTTCCGATGATGAGATCTGCAGTGATGTCTTCACCTTCACCGAGGGGAAAGTGTTTTTCAAGAATGCACTCCATGCGCACTTTGGATTCCTCAATGCCGGGAACACCGATCATCTCGCTTTCAATTAGGGTCAGTTCTGTCCGCTCAATTTCGCTTTCATCTGGCCTGAGCGACGCCGCAGTTTCGTTGATGTCTTTCAGGTTCTCACCGTCTACACTGTGGACGACAAATTCTTTCTTCGCGAGAATGTTTCTGGCGGTGTCCTTCATCTCACCTTTCCTTCTCTGAATGGAAAGGGAGATCATCGGCGGATTGGATGATACCACGTTGAAGTAGCTGAAGGGTGCACCGTTTATGGTGCCGTCTTCCGATACGGATGTGACAAAAGCGATGGGTCTTGGGATGATGCTCCCGATGAGGAGCTTGTAGTTTTCTCTTTCGGTATTCGTTTTTGGATCAATGCTCAGCATAGGGTCACTCCTTTGTCATCCAGGACTTTCTGTCCTTAAGTTATTGCTTGAATCAAGATATCTTCTTTTCGAGATATCGGTTAAAAAATCAGACGCTTTTTGCATAGAGTCCCAGCTTTTTAAGCATCATGATCACATCTTCCTTCTCGCTCTCATCAAGCCCACCGAGAATCTTCTGGATCTGGCTGCTGTGTACGGGAAAGATCTCATCCATCATTTTTCTGCCTTCATCGGTTATGGAAGCATAAATGATTCTTCTGTCCTCTGGAGAGGGTGTTCTTAGCAGAAGATTCTTCTTTTCAAGCTTGTCCACCACATAGGTGATGCTGGAGCTTGCAATGAGGACCTTTTCTCCGATTCTCTGTATGGGCTGCTCACCTTTGTTGTAGATCAGCTCCAGAACCGCAAACTCTGTAGGGTTGAGGCCATAGGACCTGATGTCCTTTTCTATGTTCTTCTTTACAGCATCCAGTGCTCTGGTGAGCACGATAAAGAGCTTCAGTGAAAGTTCTTCATCACGCTGTTTTTTATTTTCGTTCATCATATTGATCAGTCATCCTTATTGAATATTATTTCGAATTCGAGATAATTATACCGTGATTGACATTTTCTGTCAAGTGTAAAATGAATTTTATGCAATTTAATTAACTGAATAATCCTTTTATGACTCTGCCAGTATTCCATAAGCGCTTGTTATGAAGCACGTTACAGGTCTCGATCAGCCACTATCTGTCCTATTTCCGGAGCTGTGGGGAAATATGCCGAACATAGAAAGTTTTGTGGAGATTATCCTTAATTCTCACAGAATTAAACCGATATCATTAATACTATGATAATTTGAGACAGATATTTAAGGGTAAACAGTGACTGAGGGGGAATACGATGAAATTTGAAGCGATGAACAGAGAAGAAGCCATAGATAAAGCCCTGGAATATTTTCACTGCACAGCTGAGAAGCTTAAGATAGTGGAAGTTGAAAAACCTCACAAGAAGATCATGGGTTTCAAAAAGATACCCGGTCGATACGAAATCGAAATGATGGAAGAAGAAAATGTACCGAAGAAAGCGGATGAAAATCAGAACGGAACCATCGAAATCCGATCTGGAGAGATGACCATCACAAATCCCCAGGGACGTGGAGTGGATGCATCAGTATTTCTTAATCATCCCCAGGTGATCATGACTGTAAACGGGGAAGCAAGATCAGGCACTCAGACCTTAAGAGCCGAAGATGACGTAAGCTTTGCCTTTGAAGACATCAGGCCGAAAAGACACCTTACCGTAGACTTTTCGGAGGATCTTCTTCGTGCATATCTTAAGGTGGAACGGATAAAAGGGATACGCTACAGCCTTAAAGATCTGGAAAAGACCTTCAGGGCTCAGATTTCTCCCCATGAAGAGGAGATTGAAACGGATCCTTTAACTGAAGAGGAGTGCATCAAGGTGCTTATGGATTTTGGTGTGCTGCCTGAATTCATCGACAGGGAGAGTCTGAAGAAAGCATGTAATGCAAAAGACACCATACGCGTTGTGGCAGCTGCAGGGAAGGCTCCTGTAGAGAGCAGACAGACGGAAATCAGGTACTGCGATGAGATCTTTGTGAAAGACATCCTGAGAGGACTTGAGCCTGTGATTTCCACCGGAAGCCTGCTGGCAGAGAAGCTTTCTGAAGCGGTCATGGGGGTTCCCGGCATGGATGTCAAAGGAAATGAAATTAATGTGCAGAAAGTAACCGACCGAGATATTGAATCCACTGAAGGCGCTGAGATGAGGGGAAACAGGATTTATGCCCTTCGGGATGGAAGGCCCTATCTTAAAAACGGACAGGTCGGGGTTCTTCCACTTCTGACCGTTGTAGGAGACCTTGATAAGGACACGGAAGACATCGATTTTGACGGCGATGTTGTGGTCAAAGGAAATGTCCAGGACAATATGGTCATCAAAGCTTCAGGAAACATCTCCATAATCGGCTCGGTGTATCACTCGGAAATCAATGCCCATCAGAATGTGGAAATTCAGGGAAAGATCATCGGAGGAAGAATTCATGCAGGGGACGAGAACAGTGCGTTCAATCTTCTGCTCACCATCATCGAGAAGATGATCGTCGTCACGGAAGAAATCTTCTCCGGACTTCATATGACGGAAGGACGAGGCGTCCAGGGGATCATGGACAGCATCCATGAAGGAAAGGAAAAGATCGGTCTCAACCTGGATGAAATGGACAGAATCAGAAGTCTCTTCAACGAGAAGCAGAAGGAAACCATAGACAGACTGAAAAGATCCTTCGCCCACTGTTTCAAGGAAATCAGGCTTCTTCATAAAGAGGGGTTCATTGAACTCAATGACCTCTATGAGATGCTGAAGAACATGGCCGAGTCCATGAAACTTGAGCTTCAGGACCAGAGGGTCATAAAGCTCGTCTATGCGCAGAATGCCACCATCACTTCAAGCGGTGACATCATCATTACAGGTGAAGGCAGCTATCAGGCGAAGCTCAGTGCAGGAAACGAGATCCGATACGAGCGGCCGGGAAATGTCGTCATCGGTGGGACGCTCATCGCAGGGAAGTTCATCCGTGCAGGCGTCATCGGTACACCCAGCGAGATCGAGACCTTCTGCAAGGTGATGGATGAGGAAGGCGATATTCTGGGCAGATTCCATAAGGGTACGACCCTCATGATCAAAGACAGGATCAGGGAATATATGGCTATAGTTTAGAAAAAAATTGGAGGAACAGTTATGACCGGTAAAAAAGGCTTATTCTACATTCTTACAGCACTTCTTGTACTCATCGTACAGGTGGGGGGATATCTTCTTGAGCTTGAATGGATCGGAGTGGCGGCAGCGTCTCTTCTTCTCATCGCAGGGGTCATCCTTCTTGACCATTTTCTGAGAAGGGACAAGGGCGAATCATATTCAGCTGCAGCTTCAAAGACTGAAGATATCAATGATCTGGATGAGGCGCTTTTTGGCATCGCAGAAGACATGGGCTTTGACTCCCAGCAGCTTCTGTGGCTGTCGAAGGACAATATCAACACCTTCAACACTCTTGCAAAGATCTCCTATGAGATCGAAAACTACAGCGAACAGAACGCCGCAAGTTCAGAAGAAATCAATGCCAGTGTCAACGAACTGGTGGCTACAACGAGTGATCTCAACTCTTCGGTGATCGAGATCGAGAAACACTCCGAAACTTCCATCGACATGCTTCATATGAACAAAGAGACCATCGACAGCATAAGCGTCTTTATCCGCGGACTGTCGGATCTCATCAAGGTGGCAGAGGACAACAATGTGGAACTTCAGAGCTCTTCCAACAAGATCAATGAGATCGTGGACTACATCAGAAAGATCTCCAGCCAGACAAACCTTCTGGCGCTCAATGCAGCCATTGAAGCGGCAAGAGCCGGAGAAGCGGGAAGAGGCTTTGCCGTTGTCGCCAGTGAAATCAGAAAACTAGCCGAGCAGACCGACGAGGCCATCACGGTCATCGAAGAGGTTATCAAGGGCATCCTCACAAAGATCACCGCTTCCAACAAGGCCATGGGACAGATCGGTGACAAGATGGATGAAACGGATCAGGTGGTCAAGGAATCCTCAGCGGTCATCCATGAAATCGGAAAGGTGCTGGGCGATGTCCGTGCTAATATCGGAGAGCTCACGAAAGTATCCTCAGCTCAGAAACAGACCACACTGGAAATTGAAAAAGCTGTGGAAGATGTCACAATGGCTGTGGAAGAAACCCACAACATCACCACAAAATCCATAACCCTTGTGGAAACCCAGAACAGAAAGAACGAGGAGATGCTGAGCTATTCCAGAAGAATCAGCGAAGTGGCGGAAAGGCTCCAGAAGGAAGCGGTCAATCTCAAGAAGGACAATGAGATCATATTCGGGGTCAATCCGTTCATCTCCCCGATGCAGATCAGAAAAATGTATGTACCGATTCTTGAACGTGTGGCTAAGACCATGAACAAGAAAGCCAGAACCATCATCGTCAAAAGCTATGAAGCTTTAAGTGAAGGGGTGGAGAATAATGTCATCGACATCGGATGGTTTTCCCCATTTGCCTATGTCAACGCCCACGACAAGTGCAGCGCCATCCCTGTGGTCACGCCCAAGGTCAGCGGCAAGGCTTCCTACAACGGATACATCATCGCAAGAAAAGACGGCAGCGTGAAGAACATGAATGATCTCAAGGGAAAGAAGTTCGGATATGTGGATGCAAGCAGCGCATCAGGATATCTTTATGCCAGAGACAGCATGAAAAAATCAAAACTAGATCCGGACAGAATCTTCAGCAAGGTGGACTTCCTCGGTAATCATGACAATGTCATCGAAGCTGTTCTATCAGGAGAAGTGGATGCAGGTGCTACCTACAATGAGGCATTTGATGCAGCTAAGTTCAAAGGACTTGATGTGGAGAGTCTAGTGATCATTTCAAAGACAGAGGACATTCCGAAGGATGTTCTGGCTGCGAGAAAGGATCTGCCGGTTGAGCTCATCGATGCGCTCAAAACGGCTTTTATCAGCTTTGATGATTACGAAGGAATCGAAACCAAAGTTCAGGGATTCATCGAAAGTCATGATCACCATTACGACGTGATCAGAAATCTGAACAGCTAGTCGGATTCAGTATCAGATCAAGTAATTGAACAAGACACAATAATGTAAGCCTCCAGAAGAATCAGACGTTCTTCTGGAGGCTTACATTCTGCTTTAAGTGATCTTTTCCATCTCTTAGTCAATGTCTTTGAATGGGTAGTAGGGTGTACCTGAATCTTTTCTAAAGTAGGCCAGATCTTCTGCTTTCCAGCTGGTGGTTTTCAGTGCTGTCCGGTTCTGGTCAGGAAGGGGATATAATTCATTTTCATCGAATGTTTCTTCCTCTTTATACAAATTGCCGTTCTCTAAATCATATCTGTAGAAGTAGTCATCAACAGTTTTTTCATGAGAGTAGCCAAAGAGATAAATTGACTTTTCGTCTTTGCTTAACCTGGCATCAGCGAAAAAATCTTCTCCAAAGGCTTTTGTTTCATCCAGGTCAAAAGCTGAAATCAGTTTGTCTTCATCCAGACTGTAGATAAAAAAACCGAATGATGTGGTGATTCCGACCTTATCCTCAGTCTCATAGAACAGATTGCCGATTTCTGACCGATACTCTGCCAGGTCATATTGGGGCTCAGTCAGGAGATCGTTGTAATCTCTGTTGTTGCAGCCTGTAACCGTCAATGCAAAGGCGGACAGGATTATGGCAAGCATCATCTTTTTCATTTTTACCTCCAGAAGTAGTGTTTATTTTCGATAAGGAAATACTCTAAAATGTACTTCATCTGACATACTATTTACTGAAGTCTGTACCTGCTTTATCAAGAGGGAGAATTCTCAGTACAATCTTTCCTTCAATATGATCGAAGGAGATACTGCCGAAACTTCTGCTGTCATTGCTTTTATCGGGATATCTGTTGTCTCCCATGACAAAGAGTTCATTCTCCGAGACCAGATAGTCTCTTCCATATAGCAGGGGCTGTGTATAGATATTTTTGTCGATATATGGCTCTTCGATTTTCATCTCGTTTACATAAAGTTCCCCGTCTGTAATGTTGATTGTCTCTCCCGGAAGTCCGATGACTCTTTTGATGAAAACCCGATCATCATCTTCCAGTGGAGATTCGAATATGATGAGATCGCCTCTTTTGTATTCTTCAGTTTTAAGGAAGGTCTCATATTTTTTTACGATCAGTCTGTCGCTGTCTTCAAGTGTCGGATTCATGGAGTCTCCTTGTACGACTGCCGTATTGAAAACAAAAGTCGTCACAAACATCGTGGTTGCTATTGCGATACCAATCGATTTAATCCAATCTATGACATTGTTTCTGATTTGCCTTTTTCTTTCCTCAGACTCACTCCTCATCATAGCCTCCTTATAGTGTTTCAGATTAAACATCTTTATCGATTTCAATATTTAGCCTATATATTATCATTATACTCAATCTTACGAAAACATTCCACCTTACGGATTTTGGGAGAGAGCATATAATTTCATGGAAATATCCTGTTCTTCAGTACCTAGGAGATTAAACCTGTTTTTCATGAATTTATACTGTTTTTGTGGAAATTATTACAATCCGGAAACATAATATTTCATGCATACTATAAAATCAGGTAATTGAACCGATATAGTGAATGAACATCACTAACTAATATATAAATAAGAAAGCGGTTATAGGAAGTGTCTTAATTTGTCATTACACCACAAGGTGATATTAGCTAGAGAACTAGGGATTCTTCAAAGCCTGAGCAGGCGGAATCTCATTATAGACAGTAATGATTACAGATTGCCAATCTGACGGCTGATTATTGATATATACATATATGAAAAGGGGACACGAAAGATGAAAACCAAGAAACAAGACAGAATTCATAACTCTTCAAGAGTGAACAGCTTCACCATCAGACTGCAATGGGGAATCTTAGCCATACTCGTTCTGCAGGCTTATTTAAACTATGATTTATCCTATGCGCTGGATCTGACGATCCGGGTAGCGCCGATCATTCTCGCCATCACCATTCTCAACCGGTTCATATTCAATGAGCACCTGAAGTGTCTCATCATAGCATCCGGAGGAGCTCTTTCGGGGCTCGCGCTTATGATCGCATTCCAGGGGGAATACAAGCTGTTCTTCACGTTTTATATTTCTCTTTTAACCATCGGTCTCTACTTCAATACCCGAATGGTCATCTATTATACCGTTATACTGAATGCAGTACTTTCGGTTCTCTTCTATTTCCTCCCCACATCGATATTGCCTTCCGGCAATCTCAATGAGTTCATCTCGTTCATCGCTCTGTTTGACATCAATGCCTTCGTGCTTTATTACGTGGCAAAATGGGGAAATGAATATATCATGAGCGCAGAGGAAAAAGAGAAGGAAGCATCGGAGCTTGTAGAGAAGTTGGGTCTCATTCTGAAGACTTCAGAGGAGAGTGCACATGAACTGGATGGAGGAATCAGGCAGCTCAGTGACAACATGAAGACAATCAAGGAAGTCAGTTCATCTATCAATGCGGCTTCTCAGGAAATTGCAGCAGGAATCATGGAAGAGGCAGGAAGCATCCAGAACATTCTGGTCTCGGTGAAGGACAACGGAGATAAACTGGGCGAGATTAAAGAAGCATCAGATGAAATTGCAGAACGGGCGGGTCATTCTTCTGTAAAAATCACAAGAAGCCTTGAAGAGCTGAAAGACTCAACTCATCAGATGGAAAACATTCAGATTATCGTACAGGAAATCAGTCAGGATATGATTGAGCTGAATAACAAGATAGACAGCATTAATGAAATCTTCCAGGGACTGATCACCATCTCCAGTCAGACGAATCTTCTCTCTTTAAATGCAGCCATTGAAGCTGCAAGAGCAGGAGAGCACGGAAGAGGCTTTGCGGTAGTCGCTGAAGAAGTGAGAAAGCTTGCCGACATGAGCAAACAGAATGTTGATGAAGCCTCTATGCTGATTACGGAAATCACTGCAATGAAAAACAAGACAATCGGTGGGGTACATAGGGGAGAAGAAGCGACTGAAAAAGGACTGGGTCTGATGAAGCAGCTGGAAGAAAACTACAAAGATGCAGCTTCGACTTTCAACCGTGTTAATGAGCTGACGAATCTTAAATCAGATAATCTCAGGATTCTTTTTGAAACCTTCAGTGAAATGGGAAAGAGAGTTGAAAATATCGCGGTTATCTCGGAAGAGCATGCGGCTTCGATTGAAGAGATTCAGGCAACCATCGAAGAAGAAAACAGTCAGATTACAAGTATCAATTCTGCGGTGGAGTCTTTAAGTGCCATCAGCGCAAAACTTGCAGACGTCCGTATATAGTCATACAGATATGCCCTGCTGCGATGCAACGCTGCAGGGCATACCCTGTTCAGGAAACTGAGCTCAGGGTCTGATTTTTTGAAGGCGTTCAGAGAATAAAGGATTTATTGTAACATATGGAATAAAATTAAACTCTTCCATTAAAACATTTCAATAACAGTCGATATAGAAAATAAGAAATACTGTACAGGAGACAAAGTGGATGAAACAAGTAATCATATTCAACAACTGCCAGCAGAACTTCGCTCTGGAAATAGACCGGATCGAGAGAATCATCGACTATTCAAGCCCTAAGAAGCTGCCGGAAACTGCAGATTACATCCAGGGTGTGATCAAATACAATGAAAAGGTCCTGCCCATCATCGATCTCAATATGAGGCTTTATGGCACACCGGGGGAGATAAAGCCCAGCAGCAAGATCATCGTGATCCTGTGGCATAGTGCTCACCTGGGGCTCATCGTTGACGACATACTTGGCATCAAGACCATAGATGAGGAGTCATTTGAAGATTCATCCATTGGTGAAGGAAGCATCTCCAGTGAATACATCAAGGGATTCATCAAGCTTGATGAAGACATAATTATACTTATGGATACCAATAAACTCTTCAGCTTCATGCAGACAAGAGAACTGCTGGATCTGAAGGAAGAGATGCAGCTTGAAGCGTAGAATCGATAAAAGTTTGGTGGTTTGATTAATGGAAGAACAGATGAAGGTCGGAATAGCCGACTATAAGATCGGAAAAGATCCGCAGAAAATCATCACTTTAGGCCTTGGTTCATGTGTGGGCATCGCGCTGTACGATAGAGTGAAAAAAGTCGGCGGACTCAGTCATATCATGCTGCCGGACAGTACGGTTTTCAATAAGGA
Source organism: Proteiniclasticum sp. (assembly GCF_032054185.1). NCBI lineage: Bacteria > Bacillati > Bacillota > Clostridia > Eubacteriales > Clostridiaceae > Proteiniclasticum > Proteiniclasticum sp. Next base: position 57,137 of record NZ_DAMBTF010000007.1, on the reverse strand, counting down.
AGTCAAAGCGGAGAAGTTTGCGGATCTTGCCATCCCCAAGATGATCATGGAGCTCTACGGAGGGAGCATACAGACCAGAAATCTTGTGGCAAAGATCGCAGGCGGAGCAAGCATGTTCAATTTTCCCGACAAGAAGATGACATCCGATATCGGGAAAAGGAATGTTGAAGCAGTGGAGAAAATACTCCAGGATCTGGGTATCCCGATTCTTGGCAGTCATACTGGAGGGTCCATCGGAAGGACCATGATCGTGGATCTTTCGGATTTCAATGTGGACATCCGCACAGCAAGCAAAAGTATCGTTGTACTTTAAACGGAGGATAAAGGATGCAAATAAGACTCATGGTGGTGGATGATTCGGCTTTCATGAGAAAGATCGTTTCAGATGCCGCATCTAAGATAGACGGAGTCATGGTGGTCGGGACCGCAAGAAACGGACAGGACGCCATAGACAATATAGAAAGACACAGACCCGACGTGATCACCATGGACATCGAGATGCCGAAGATGAACGGTATTGATGCCTTGAAGATCATCAAGGAGAAACATCCGGGCATAGAGGTCATCATGCTGAGCTCTCACTCAAAAGAGGGAAGCACTGTGACCATGGAGGCTCTCGAGATGGGCGCACTTGATTTCATCGAGAAGTCTTCCGACAGAGGAGACACGAATTTCATCACGGAAGAGCTTGAAGAAAAGCTGAAGGTCTTCGATCTCATCTCGAAAAGTCCAAGAAAAGAAAAAAGGACAGCTGAGGACAGCATAAAGGACAGTCTTCTGCCAGCAGGAAGCTTTGATCATAAAAAGGTGAAGGCCATCGTCATCGGAGCGTCCACAGGAGGACCAAAAGTTCTCTTTGAAATCGTACGGTCCCTTCCAAAGGAACTTAACCTTCCGGTTTTCATCGTTCAGCATATGCCCAAAGGATTTACGAAGTCTTTTGCGGAAAGACTGGACAGCGAATGTGCCTTGAAGGTTCTGGAAGCCGAGGACAATATGGACATCAGAAGCGGTGTGGTCTATGTCGCGCCTGGAGATCACCACATGGTGATTGAAGGGACAAAGGTAAGGCTCAATCAGAAACCTAAGCTTCATGGCGTAAGACCTGCTGCAGATTATCTTTTTGAGTCGGCCTCAGTGAAATACGGAAAAGGGCTTCTTGCAGTGATCCTCACCGGAATGGGCAAGGATGGCGCTTCAGGAATGATCTCCATTAAGGATGAAGGCGGATATAATCTTGCACAGAACAAGGAAACCTGCGTAGTCTACGGTATGCCCGGTTTTGCCGTTTCCTCAGGCGTTGTCGATGAGATTCTCACACCGGAAGAAATCTCGGAACATATTCTAAAGATTGTGAAGGTGAAAAATGGAACTTGAATTTGATATTTTCAAAGCATGGGTAAAAGACAGACTTAAGATGGATCTTGATTCCTATAAGGAGAAACAGCTGCATAGGAGAATCACAAGTGTCATGACCAGTGCAGGGTGCAGCGACCTTAAGGAATACGCTGCCCTTATCGAGAAGGACAGCCATGTCAGGCGTGTGTTTCTGGACTACATCACCATCAATGTCACGGAGTTTTACAGAAACAAAGAAATCTTCGATGAATTCGAAGCGGCGGTAAATGATGTGCTTGTACCGAGATTCAATAGTCTTAAGATCTGGAGCGCGGCATGCTCCATAGGAGCAGAGCCCTATTCTGTGGCGATGATCATGGAAAAGCATAAGATCAGAAATGCAAAGATCATTGCAACGGATATCGATGATACCATCCTTGTAAAAGCCAAGGAAGGCAAGTACAAGGATTCAGAGCTCAAGAATGTGGAAGCCAAGGAGCTTGAACAGTACTTTCACCGCTCGGGTAATGACTACCTCATTACCGATGCCATCAAAAGCCGTGTGCAGTTCAAGAAGCATGATCTTCTTCTTGACCGGTATGAAAAGAACTTTCATGCGGTCATCTGCAGAAATGTGACCATTTATTTCAAAAATGAAGCAAAGAATGAAGTATACAGAAAAATCAGCGAATCATTAGAAAAGGGTGGCATCTTCTTTACCGGTGCGACAGAAGCCATATATAACCCGGCCAGTTTCGGGTTCAGGAAGCTTTCCACCTTTTTGTATGAGAAAGTCTAAGGAGGACATTTTTCATGGACGATATACAAAAATATAGGGATCTGTTTTTTGAAGAGACAGATGAATACCTGCAGAGCCTGAATGAGAATCTTCTGATCCTTGAGCGGGATACGGAAAGCCCCGGCATCATCGATGAGATTTTCAGATCGGCACATACTTTAAAGGGTATGGCGGCAACCATGGGTTATACCACCATGACGGAGCTGACACATAATATGGAGAATGTCCTTGAGCTTTTCAGAACCGGAAAACTTTCCGTTTCACGTGATGTCGTCAGTGTCATTTTCAAGTGCCTCGACAAGCTTTCGGAGATTGTGGAAGACTTAAGAGAAGAGCACTATCCGGATTATGATATTTCAGAGCTTCTTTCTGAGCTGATGAGCATCTCTGAAGAAGACGCGGAAGTCTTTGAAGAGATCGAAGTGAATAAGGAAAGCGAGCTTCATGACGAAATCAGCGACATCGATGCCTCAGTCATCAGGCAGGCAATGGAGAAAGGCTTCAGAGCCTACAGCATCATCGTCAAGGTCACGGCAACCTGCATGCTTAAGGGTGCAAGAGCTTACCTTGTGGTGAACAAGCTTGAGCAGGGCGGAGAAATCATACAGACCAATCCCGGTGTTGAAGACCTGGAAGAAGGAAGCTTTGACCGTATCTTCAAGCTGCTCTATCTTTCCCAGTCCATAAAGGAAGTCGTAACAGAGACGGTCGAGAATGTGGCGGAAATTGAAGATGTCATGGTTGTGGAAATCACGGAAGAAACACTACCCGACTTCTACAATATTCCTGAGAAAGAGGAAAAAGAAGAGACAAATGTTGTGGAGCTTCATGAGGCGAAGAAGGCAAAGGAAGCGGTGAAGCAGAAGAGCGATGACAAGCATGGCGTATCTGTTCACGGCAATCAGTCCATAAGAGTTGATTTAAGCAGACTGGATAATTTCATGAACCTCGTTTCAGAGCTTGTCATCTACAGAACAAGACTTGAGGAGCTCAGTACTAGGTATAAGGCGACAGAGCTTAATGAACCTCTTGAGCAGGTGGCAAGAATCACCTCTGATCTTCAAGACCTTGTTCTCAAGATCAGAATGCAGCCGGTTAATGTGGTGTTCAACCGTTTCCCGAGAATGGTAAGAGATCTTACTCAGGAGTTGGGTAAAGATATGGATCTCATCATTGAGGGTGAAGAGACGGAGCTTGACAGAACCGTTGTATCTGAACTTGGAGAGCCACTTGTACACCTCATCCGAAACGCTGCAGATCACGGAATTGAGTCCGCTGAGGAGAGAAAGGCCAAAGGAAAGAATCCTAAGGGAACCATCGAGCTTACAGCTTATCAGGAAGGAAACAAGGTCGTCATCAAGGTAAGTGACGACGGTAAGGGCATCGATCCTGAAAAAATCAGGGAAAGTGCCAAGAGAAAGGGTATTCCTACGGAAGGTCTTGGAAAGAGCGAGCTCATCCAGCTGATCTTCAATCAGGGATTCTCCACCAATACGGAAGTCACCAATATCTCCGGAAGAGGTGTGGGGATGGATGTTGTCCGTTCCAAGATCACCACTCTTGGAGGAAGCATAGAAGTGACCAGCGAGATCGATAAGGGGACAAACTTTGTCATCAAGCTGCCACTTACTCTCTCCATCATCCAGGCACTTATGGTGCATGTGGGCTCTGAGACCTTTGCGCTCCCTCTTGGGCTGATCGAGAAGGTCATCAAGGTTCAGGATGGAGACATCAAGGATTCCCATAATGGAGAGGTCTATATCTACAGAGACAAGGTCATTCCTGTAGTAAGAATCGATGAGAAGCTCTCCATCGAAAAGGAAAGAAGAAACCAGCACATCATCATGGTCCTCATCGGCGGAAAGCAGTTCGGTCTTATCGTGGACGAACTCATCGGTCAGCAGGAAATCGTCATCAAGAAGCTCAGCGGAAGCGTGGGCAAGATGGACGAATATCTGGGTGCAGCCATCCTAGGAAACGGAGACATTACCCTCATACTTGACGTGAGCAATCTCGTCAGCGGAAAGGGGGAGGACTTTGAATAGAGAAGAGTTTTCACATATCCAGCTGGATGTGATCAAAGAGCTGGCGAATATCGGCGGAGGAAATGCCGCAACAGCCATTTCTCAGATGGTCGGGAAGTTCATCAATATGAGCGTGCCCACCATAGACATCCTCGGTTATGACGAGGTGTTTTCGAAGATCATGAGCGAGGACCAGATGGTCATCGCGGTATCCATGAGGATGATCGGTGAAGGTGGAGGGAATTTTCTCTTTATCTGCACGGAAGAAAATGCGGAGAAACTGGTGAAGATGATGCTGCCTCCTGATTTTCGCCTAAGCGAGGAAATCGAGTATTCCGCAGTGTCGGAGCTTGTTAACATCGTTGTGACGTCATATCTCAATGCCTTATCAAGGCTTCTTGATATTTCGCTTTTCTCGTCGGTGCCAGCACTGACTGTGGATATGTTCGGGGCGATTCTGTCCTATGCCTATATCGAGAATGAGCAGTACGATGATCAGGTGATGATCATCAAGAATGAATTTGTCTATGATGGAGACAAGGTGGATTCCGCCTTGTACTTTATCCCAAGACCGGGGGTCTTGGACAGTCTGTTTCAAAAAATTGGAGTGTAATTGAAGGGAGATTAACCATGTCAAAGAGGATAATGATCGTAGATGATGCGATCTTCATGAGAATGAAACTGAAGGATATACTGGAAAAGAACGGATACGAGGTCGTAGCGGAAGCCCAGAACGGGGCTGATGCCATCGAGAAGTACAAGGCTGAAAGACCGGACATCGTCACCATGGACATCACCATGCCTGAGATGAACGGAATAGACGCTTTAAAGGGAATCAAGAAGATCGATGGAAGCGCAAGAGTCATCATGTGCAGCGCAATGGGTCAGCAGGCAATGGTCATGGAAGCGATTCAGGCAGGTGCACTGGACTTTATCGTGAAGCCTTTCGAGACCGACAGAGTCATCGATTCCATCGTCAAGGCGTGTAAGTAAGTTATGGAGAAGCAGATCATCGTATTCACTTTAGGTGAAAAATATTATGCAGTGAACTCGGATCAGGTTGAAGAGATCTCAAAGATGATCGATTCCACCCTTGTGCCTAACGCACCCAGGCATATTGAAGGTCTGATCAATCTAAGAGGAAATGTGATTTCTCTCGTTAATCTGTCAAAGCTTTTGCACCTCACGGAAGAAGAATGCTATAATAATATCGTTATTCTTGACCGTCAGGACGAAAAAGTGGGTATACTTGTCACAGAGGTGAAAGAAGTTCTGAAGATTAAGGAAGAGGATATAGAAAAGGTGTCCACGGAAACGAAAAGCGGTGTAGTGGGTATCATTCAGCTTGACGAAGAGCTGGTGAACTACATCGATTTGGACCGCATTATTTCGTAAAATGAGGGGATAACTTGAAACAGGTACTATCACAGCAGGAAATAGATTCACTACTCAATGCGCTGAATACTGGAGAAATCAATCCGGAAGAGATCAAAGAGGAAGAGGAGAAGAACAAGGTCAGGGCTTATGACTTCAGAAGGCCGATCAAGCTTTCCAAGGAGTATATCAATACGCTCCATATGATCTTCGAAAACTTCGCAAAGAGTTCATCTAATTTACTTTCGACCATGGTGAGGACAAACGTCAGTATGTCCCTTGGCGCAGTAGAGCAGATCAGCTTTGATGAGTTTGTCCATTCTATTCCCAATCCGACCATTATGGGTGTCTTCCACAGCGCACCGCTCAGCGGGAATCAGATCATCGAGATCAATCCGCAGTTCGGTACACAGGTGGTGGAGCTTTTATGTGGCGGTGCCCAGGCAAGGGAAAAGAAAGGACCCAAGAAAGAGAAATTTACAGATATCGAGCTTGGCATCGTGGAAGATGTCCTTGTGAACCTTCTTAAAGGCTTCAAGTCATCCTGGAGTGACATCATGGAGCTCGATCCGAAACTGGATAATCTCGAGACCAATCCGCAGCTTGTTCAGACCATGTCACCGAACGAGCCGGTGGTACTCATCAGTTTCATGGTGGATATCTTCGACGTGAAGAGCTTCATCAACATATGCATACCTTATGTCTCTTTCGAGAACATCACAGACAAGCTCAGCATAAGAAGCTGGTTTGATATGGGGAAGAGCTATGATGACAATAAATACAGGGACCAGATCGCAGAACGGCTTGAAGTGACAGATGTGGGGCTGACCGTGGAGATGGGCAAGACCATACTTACAGTCGACGATTTCCTCCATCTTGAAACTGGAGACATCGTCCAGCTGGACATGAGGACAGACCAGCCCATGAAGTTGTATGTGGAAGATAAGGTCCACTACCTGGTGCAGCCAGGTCTATATAAGGACAAGATGGCGGTACAGGTCTTACAATACGTGGAAGAGGATGTTGAGATATGAAAGAAAACTTTTTATCACAGGCAGAAGTAGACGCACTTCTGAAGAAAAGAGATGCGTCTGAAGAAACGGGACTAAGAGAAACGGATAAGGATGTCATCGGTGAAGTAGGAAACATCACCATGTCTACTGCGGCAACGACGCTTTCTTCCATAATAAACAGACGCGTTTCCATCACGACGCCAAGAGTGAGTTATATAAATTTCCAGGAAATCATAGAAGAGTGCGATATCCCGAAGATCGTTTCGAGAATCGGATTCAAGGAAGGTCTTAAGGGGAACAATCTCCTTATGATGAATGTACAGGATTCTGCCATCATCGCGGATCTTATGATGGGCGGAGACGGCTCAAATGCCAATCAGCAGCTTACTGAGCTTGAGCTCAGCGCGGTATCTGAGGCTATGAACCAGATGATCGGTTCGGCTTCAACTTCAATGGCGCAGATGCTCGGTAAGAGCATCGACATTCAGCCTCCGATTGTTGAAGTCTGGGACAACAAGGAGTCCATCGACTTCAAGCAGTTCATCAAGGAAGAATTCATCTGCAAGATCTCTTTCCATCTGTCTGTTGAAGGACTGATCGAAAGCGACATCATGCAGCTCTATACCTTAGATACAGTCAAGGAGATTGTAGCAATCATGATGGGTGAGCCTGCAAAGCCAGTGGAACCTCAAGCAGCGCCTCAGCCGAAAGAAGAGGTTTATGTGAGAAGGGAAGAGCCTAGAATGGAAGTAAGGGAAGAGCAGAGACAAAGACCTGCAGCCTATGAGGAAGAAGTGGAAGTTCAGAAACCTGTTTTTGCTCCACTTAAGGATACTTCAGAGCCCACCCAGAAGAGAAACCTTGATCTCATCATGGATGTGCCTCTTGAGTTTTCGGTTGTTCTTGGAAAGACCAAGAAGAGCATCCAGGATGTTCTTGCACTTGGTGCTGGAAGCGTAGTAGAGCTCAACAAGCTCGCGGATGAACCTCTGGAAGTCTACGTCAATGGTAAACTTATCGCTCACGGCGAAGTTGTCGTCATCAATGAGAACTTTGGGATCAGAATCACTCAGATCATGAGTAAGGAAGCCAGAGTTAAGGGACTGAATAAATAAGATTTTAAACACTCCATTTCCAACAAACTGGAAATGGAGTGTTTTTGTGATTTTATTTCTGTAATAATTCAAATTACTCCCGCTTGAAAAAAATCTCGTTATTGATTATGCATTCTAATAACAGGACTTAACTTATAAATATCTCCGATGTTCTCAATTCTAAATAATTCACTGTAAGAATAAGAGTAGATCTTAGAGGTGTTTTCACGGAAAAGAGTGCCATGATTATAAATAATTGCACTTTCAGCATGATCGATAACCTCTGCCGTTAGATACCTAGGGTATATTACCTTGCCTATTCGTACACGTATTTTTCCACTGTACAATTTGGTCCAATACCTATGTGAAAGAAGTCTATTCCTAATTGAAACTCCTGATTGCCCTAGGTATAAACTTTTTTCATATCCTTTAAAGGATATGGTGATATAGTACAGACCTTTACCAGAAGCGAGCGACGAAGCAATTGCTTCATGAATTGCCATTGGTGGATACCAAAAAATACGTACTACTTTATCCCTCATAAGCTGCCTCCTAATCGATATATTAGTTCAATTATAAATGAACATTATAAAATTAAATACTATTTTATAAATATATAATAGATTTGTTACGAGTTTTCTAAGTAGACTACTTGATGTTGTTAACCAACTGTTTTTAATTAAACTATTAACAAAACTGGTTAACATACGATACTATACAATAAGAGTAATAAAAGGGCAGGTGAAATCCATGAAAATAGATCAATTTCACAGCAATTACGTTCAGAATACGTTTAAAACCAATGATGAAAGAAAGAACGGACATGTAGACGGAAAGACAGTAGGTAAGAGTACTGTTGAAATATCCACTCAGGCTAAGGCTTTAGTTAAGAGGATCAGTGAATCTGAAGACAGCAATTTTTCCGAAAAAGTTGAGAAAATCAGAAGATCCATCCAAGAGGGAAGCTACAGCGTGGATACAGATAGGATTGCAGATAAGATACTGGAAAAGATAGACGAGCAGAGAGGATAAAAACTAATGAATGATACAAGAAAGCTTGTGGCTGCACTTAAGGATATAGTTAACATCTTAGGTGAAGAAAGGAATGTGCTCATAAAAAGCGATGCAATTGCGTTGGAGAAGATTGTTTTAAAGAAAAATGAGCTCATTTCGAAAATCAATGAAGAGAAGAAAATAGGTGTAGCAGCTGATGAAGAGGTAAGAATCCTTGGATTAGAAATCCAGAGACTACAGGAAACCAATATTCTTCTGACGAGGCAGTCTTTGGCGTATCAGGAAGAAATACTTAAAGCGCTAGCTAAAAGCAATACATCCAAGTTCAATACCTATTCAGCCAAGGGAAGTATGAGCAACGAGAAGGAAGTCAGACTGATCGATCAGTCAGTGTAGGGGTGAAATATGTCAGGATTATTTGGTACATTCAATGTTGCGGTTAAGGGGCTAAACGCGAACCAGACAGCTCTTCACACCACATCACATAATATATCCAATGCAAATACAGAAGGATTCAGTCGCCAAAGAGTAGAACTCAAGACAGATGTGCCATACAATATGGCAGGAGTTGGGCAGCTTGGAACAGGTGTCAAGCTTCAGTCTGTAGTACGTATGGTTGATGAGTTTGTCGACTATCAGATCCGAAAGGAAAGCAGTACGCTTTCTCAGTACACAGCTCAGCAGGACATCATGGGACAAATTGAAATGATTTTCAATGAACCTTCCAAAACAGGTGTCAATTTTGCCATGGGTGAAATGTTCAATTCCTGGCAGGAGCTTTCAAAAAATCCGGAAAGTCTGAATGCCAAGAGTATGGTCGTTCAGAAATCGAAGAATTTTGTCGATACACTGAATCATATGTCTTCTCAAGCACAGGAACTTAAAGGCGATGTGGTCACAAGTGTAGAAAAAAATATCTACGATACCAACTCCATTATAGATCAGCTTAATACGGTGAATGATCAGATCTTTAATATTTCAGTTAAGGGACATAGTCCTAATGATTTAATGGACTCAAGAGACCTGCTTCTTAAGAAGCTGTCTGATCTTACAGAAATCAAAGAAACATATGATTCTTATGGAAGAGCTACTATAACTATAGACGGACAGGAAGTTACCGGTAAAGGTAATGATATTAAGCTCAGCAATATCTCCGCTATCACGAAAAATGAGGATGAAACATATTCAATCCGTGTTCATGTAGGCGGCGATATGAAAAACTTCAAAGACATCTCTGTGTCCGATATCGGTGATCTTAAAGTAGGATCTCCTGTTTTCTTTAAACCTGATGGTGCAGATTCTGGTTCAATCACCAAAGCAGACATTCAGTCTGGAACGATAGGTGGAAACTTAAAAGCCATGGATGAAGTGGATGCAAGGATCAAAGAACTTGATACTTTCGCCAAAGGTTCGGCTCAGATGTTTAACGAGATTCATAATTATGATGAAGATGGTGGTACAATTGATTTCTTCACTTTCGATCAAGATCAGGAGTCAGCTCTAAATATGCGAGTAAATGAGAATCTGCTGAATGATGAGAGCCTGGTTGCAACTGGAAATACACTTAGCTCACCAGTAGGTGACGGAAGTCGTGCACTTGAAATAGCAAACCTCAGAAACAAGAAGTTTGATTTTAATACAATGCAACCTAGTCCAGCTGGTACAACTATGGAAGGTGCTTACAGTGATATCGTCATAAAAGTCGGAATCCGTGGAGAACATGCTACCAATATGGTTGATAATCAGAATGCAGTCCTTGCTCAGCTTTCAAACAGACGTGAATCTGTTTCCGGGGTATCAATCGATGAAGAGGTGACGAACCTCCTGAAGTATCAGAGAAGCTATGAAGCAAATTCAAGAGTGATTAATACACTTAACGAGATGCTGGATACTCTTATCAATAGAACGGGCGTATAAGGAGTAGATTATGAGAATAACCAATAATACCCTTACAGGGAATTATTTAAGAAATCTGAATAGAAATCTGAAACAGATGCAGAAATATCAGAATCAGCTGTCCACTGGTAAAGAGATCAGCAAACCATCTGATAATCCTATGCTGGTTTCAAGAGTAATGGGATTGGACAGTAATATCCGAATGAATGAGCAGTACAGTAAAAATATAGATGATTCACTTGGATGGACTGATACGGCTGATGGAGCACTGAGTGTTGTTTCAGGTACTCTTTTAAGAGCAAGGGATCTTCTTGTGTATGGAGCTAACGGTACATTATCTGATACCGACAGACATGCGCTTCGAGATGAAGCTCAGATGCTGAAGGAGCAGCTGGTGCAGGTTCTTAATACAAACTACGATGGTAGATTCATATTCGGAGGACAAAATACCACAACACCACCTTTCTCTACTACAGATGGTGAAGTAATGTCCTATAAGGGCTCTGAAGGTAATATGAAACGTGAAATAGCACAAGGAGTAACTGTTGATATTCCAACTAATGGTAATCAGATTGTGACTGCATCAACTATATATGGTTCCAATAAAGAACTGAGTGTACTTTTAGACAATATCATTATTGCACTAGACGAAGGAGATACACCCTCACTATCGGGAGAATTACTAGCTGATATGGATGTTCATGTCGATAACGTCATCCGATTCAGATCTAAGATGGGTGCTATATACAACAGATTAGAAGCTGCAAGTGAGAGAAACACATCTCAGAATCTGAGTATGAGTGAACTGCTATCTAAGAGTGAAGACATAGATCTTGCAGAAAAGATGATGGAGTTCAGTATGATGTCCACTGTATATCAGGCATCACTTTCAACAGGAGCTAAAATTCTTCAGCCTAGTCTATTAGACTATATAAGGTAGAGTGATGATTAAGATGATAATAAATACTAAATTACTAGGAGAAGTTGAAATCAGTGAAGAAGACATCATCAATTTTCCTGATGGGATTTTGGGTTTTGAAGAAAGCAGGAATTTTGTTCTATTGGATATTCCTGAGAATGAGTTCTTTAAGATACTTCAGGATATAAAACATGAGTATGTTTCATTCATTGTTGCAAATCCATGGAATTTTAAAAGTGATTATGAAATAGATATTCCTGACGAAGAACTTTACAATTTAGACATCAATAAGAAAGAGCAGATTGCCACTATCAACATTGTTACACTTACAGATATCTTCGAGAATAGCACAATAAATCTCCTTGCACCCATCATCATAAACTCCGAAAAGAAAATAGGAAAACAGTATGTATTAAATAATGTAAGTTACAGAACAAAACTTCCTTTATTCTTAAAGGAGGATGATATAGTTGCTGGTTTTAAATAGGAAACAGGGTGAAAGCATCCTTATTGACGATAGAATTGAAATAAAAGTACTTGAGATTATTGACGGTAAAATCAAGATCGGAATAGTAGCTCCAAAGGAGGTTACTATTCTTAGAAAAGAAATTTATGATGAAATCAGAAATGAAAACATGAAAGCTTCTGATGTTTCTTTAGATAACTTCAATAGGCTTAAAGGATCGCTGTAATAGCGGTCTTTTACTTTCTATCGTCTGTAATCCGGAATCGCCACAATCTATTATGTATGTAAATGATGAATTATTTTTTCAAACCTCTTAATAATTATGGGTGGAATCCGATATAAATATCATAGGTAACAGGAGAGTCATACGGCCGATGGACTCCTTTCCTTATAATAAAAATGGCATGGATGCCAGAAAAAATTCAAGGAGGAATTCAAATGAGAATTAACAACAATATTGCAGCTATGAACACCTATTCCAGACTTTCTTCAGCTCAGGGAGCACAGGCAAAGTCATTAGAAAAGCTATCTTCAGGGTTAAGAATTAATAGAGCTGGAGACGATGCTGCTGGTCTTGCAATTTCAGAAAAGATGAGAGGACAGGTAGGTGGACTAAATCAAGCTGTGCGCAATGCACAAGATGGTATTTCTCTAATACAGACTGCAGAAGGTGCACTAAATGAAACTCACTCTATTCTAAATAGAGTGCGAGAACTGACCGTGCAAAGTGCAAATGATACTAATACAATTGAAGATAGAAGAGAAATTCAAAAAGAAGTAAATGAACTTATTAAAGAGATTGACAGAGTAGGAGACAATACAGAGTTTAATACAAAGAAGCTCCTGAATGGTGACTTAGCAACCAATGGAATTAATCTACAGATTGGTGCGAATGCTACACAGAGCATAGAACTGGAAATCAGTAGCATGAAATCAGCAAATATTGGATCAGCTGGTACTAAAATCAGCACACTCCAGGTAGCTGATGGAGACGTTGCAACAGCCATAACAGGAGGAATATTAACTCATACAGCAGCAACAAATGCAATTACTGTTGTTGATGATGCAATCAAAAATGTGTCTGCAGAAAGATCAAAGTTAGGTGCTACACAAAACAGATTAGATCACACAATAAATAATTTAACTACTACCTCAGAAAATCTTACAGCAGCTGAGTCAAGAATTAGAGATGTTGACATGGCAAAGGAAATGATGAATTTCACAAAGAACAATATCCTGAATCAAGCGTCTACAGCGATGCTAGCCCAAGCTAATCAGATGCCTCAAGGTGTATTACAGCTATTAGGATAACTCAAATTGCAAAAGGTAAGGAAACCAATATAGATTTCAAGGAGGAAAACAATGAGAATTAATAATAATATTTCTGCAATGAACACATATTCCAGATTAACATCCGCACAAGGAGCTCAAGCAAAATCACTTGAAAAGTTATCATCAGGATTGAGAATTAATAGGGCTGGAGATGATGCTGCAGGGCTTGCAATATCTGAAAAAATGAGAGGTCAAATAGGTGGATTAAACCAGTCTGTAAGAAATGCGCAAGATGGTATTTCATTGATTCAAACTGCAGAAGGCGCACTAAATGAGACGCATTCAATCCTTAATAGAATGAGAGAACTTGCAGTACAGTCAGCAAATGACACAAATACTTCTGATGATAGAGTTGAGATTCAAAAAGAAGTAAATGAGTTAGCTAAAGAAGTAACAAGAATTGCAAATGATACAGAATTTAATACTCAAAACCTCTTAGATGGAGTAAATACTACAGGATTCAATTTCCAAGTAGGTGCTAATGCTGATCAAAAAGTTAATATTATTATTGGTAAGATGGATGCCACTAGTCTAGGAGTTGCAACTGGTACAGCTGCAGCAAATGCATCAACTCCTGCTACTGTAACTGCTGGAATCGATGTTTCAACACATACACTCTCAAATACAGCTATAACTAATATTGATACGGCAATCAAAACCGTTTCAGGAGAAAGATCAAAACTTGGAGCAATGCAGAATAGACTAGATCACACAATCAATAACCTGACAACGACTTCTGAGAATTTAACCGCTGCTGAATCAAGAATCAGAGATGTTGATATGGCAAAAGAAATGATGAATTTCACAAAAAATAATATACTAAATCAAGCCTCAACTGCGATGCTCGCCCAGGCTAATCAGATGCCTCAGGGAGTTCTCCAACTTCTTGGATAGAATACTATTTTAAGAACAAAGTAGGCGAAAAAGGAAGTTCGCATCAGATTTCAAGGAGGATAAAATGAGAATTAATAATAATATTTCAGCAATGAATACTTATTCTAGATTGACCTCAGCCCAAGGTGCCCAATCTAAATCATTAGAGAAATTATCGTCGGGTCTCAGAATAAACAGAGCTGGGGATGATGCTGCAGGGCTAGCTATCTCCGAGAAAATGAGAGGCCAGATTGGGGGATTAAATCAGTCTGTAAGAAACGCACAAGATGGTATTTCGCTCATTCAAACAGCGGAAGGTGCACTAAACGAGACTCATTCAATTCTGAATAGAATGAGAGAGTTATCGGTTCAGAGTGCTAATGATACAAATACGTCAGATGATAGAGTAGAGATTCAGAAAGAACTCAATGAGTTAATTGATGAAGTTGATAGAATCGCTTCTGATACAGAGTTCAATACTAAAAGTTTGTTAGATGGAACTGTAGGGAATTTTGATTTACAGATTGGAGCAAATGCAACTCAGAGCATAAGACTTACAATCAAAGATATGCAGTCGACCAATATTGGTAGTGTAGATCTATCAGTAGCTCAAGATGGTTCAGGTTTAAAAGATCTTAATGATTTAAAAATTGGTACACCGATATCAACGAGTTCAGGTGGAGTAATGACACATGTAGATTCTAATAATGCTATAAAGATTATCGATAAAGCCATTAAGGATGTTTCAGGAGAAAGGTCAATGTTAGGAGCTACACAAAATAGACTTGACCATACAATTAATAATCTGACAACAACATCTGAGAATCTGACCGCAGCTGAGTCAAGAATAAGGGATGTAGATATGGCTAAGGAAATGATGGAATTCACAAAGAATAACATCCTTAACCAGGCTTCAACAGCTATGCTGGCTCAGGCTAATCAGATGCCACAGGGAGTTCTACAGCTTCTTGGTTAATAGTCAAAATAGTAAAAATATAGGATTCGGATTTTTTCCGGATCCTATTTTCATATCCATAGTTATAATGATGAGGTTTCGGCCGATATAATATATAGAAGTGTTAAGGTGGTGATGATATGAAGATAAATGGATCTGATGAAGTTATAAAGCTCTTTCTTGAAATAAAAGTTGATGAGGGTGGGAAAAATCAGGAGACTTCTGACAATACTGAGAAGATAACTCAGAAAGTCGAAGAAATTATCATACGCAAAGATGAGTTTATTATTAGAGATGATAGGAGTAATGCAAAGGCAGAGGTTCAATTTACTAAAAGTCTCAAAGAATCACCTGAAATGTATCTTCAAAGAATATCTGCAGAAGTAATCAGTCAGAGAGAAAATGAGAACATCAATTCAAAGAAGAGAGCGCAAACCAATGACTTAAGTGGCAATGAGATTATAGAGATCGTAACCAAATCTGGATTATTGAAAGGTGTTATTTTATCCAAAGATGGAAATAGCAATGAACCATCTGCAGATAATGACAGGAAATGGATCTTTCGGCTTATTTCTGTGTTTTTGGTAGTCATACTAATATATTTTATATTCAAACAATGATCTAATTGATTTCTTTAGACTTAACAAATAGCGAGTTTAGCCGACATAGATAGAAAGGGTAGTTATCAGTAAGGTAATTACTGATAATGATTAAGGATGTGATAACTTTGATTCAGATTTCAGGAATAACAAATGAAAATGTAAAACACGTAGCTAAGGTGGAGCCGGTAAAGCCTCAGAAGATTGAACGGAATATAAAGCCGGAAAAAACTATGGAGTTTAAAAAATTTCCAGATAAAGAAGAAGAGGATTACACGATAGACGAAGTGGAGCGAGCTGTATCAAGTACAAATCGTCTGCTTAATGATGAACATAGAACACAGTACAAGTTTGAAGTCCATGAGGGTACAGGTAGAGTAATGGTGAACCTCATAGACACTAAAACAAAAGAAGTGATCAAGGAGATACCTCCAGAGAAAATTCTGGATCTTGTTGCAAGCATCTGGGAACGGATTGGTATCATTGTTGACGAAAGGGGTTAGACATGGCGATAAATTTTTTAGGATCCTATTCAGGAATCGATCAAAGCACAATCGAGCAGCTTATGGCTGTTGAAAAAAGACCGCTCATTCAGCTTTCTGCGAAGAAAACTAACATGGAAACTCAGAAAAGTGCATGGAACGATGTTCGTACGAGACTGACGAACCTCTTCGATAAAATCAAAGCACTTCAGAATTCAGAAACATATACAACCAAGAAGGCAACTGCTGGTGAATCAGTCAATATCACAACCAGTAAGAATACCCCTGAAGGTACATATGAAATTCATGTACAGCAGCTGGCATCAAGAGCATCAGTAATTGGTGGCACAGTATCATTAGCGGGTAATGACACCAGCAAGGAGCTTGGTCTAATAGGTAAGTTTGCAATTAATGGTGATCCGGCAAAACCTGAAAATTATATTGATATCACAGCCACTGATTCAATCAGGACCATTGCAGATAAAATCAATGGATTGAGTACAGAAAACGGAGTAAGAGCTTCAATAATTGATAATCGTCTGGTACTGTCAAATGCTGAAACTGGAAATACTGCAATCAGGCTTGAGAATATTGATGGTGGAGCAGTACTTGAAAACATAGGACTTGATACAACTATAAATACTGATGCCAAAACAATAGCTGGTAAGAATGCATTGTTAAGTGTGAATGGTGTTGATGTGGAGAGAACAACAAACAGCGTAAAAGACGTTGTTGAATATACGACGATAAACTTAGTGAAAGTACATGAAGCAGGTCAGAATGAATCCATAGTCGTTTCAAAGGATACTTCAAAAGTCGAGGAAGCCGTGAAAGCCTTTGTTGACCAATATAACTCAACTCTTAGTTTTATCGCTGATAAGATGAAGGCTGGGACACCAGGAGAGGCATCCTCTAGAGGTTCACTTGCTGGAGACAGCTCCCTCACAAGACTTCAGTCCACTTTAAGATCAATGGTGACGTCAAGCATTGCAAATGCTAATACTGTAATCAGAGATATTTCCCAGTTAGGTGTGAGTACAACTGATAAGACAGGCCAACTTACATTTAATGCAACAAAACTTACAGAAGCGCTAAATGAAGATCCACTCGCAGTTCAGAATTTCTTTTCAAGCAAAAATGCTGAAGGAAATGATATCGGATTTGCTCTTAAGGTTAATTCGTATATCGACAGTTTTTCTTCATCGACAGGAATCATTAAAGGTAAGACAGACAGCTTTGACCGTTCCATCAAGGATATCAATAAGCAGTTGGATAGTTTCAATCTCCGTATGGAGAAAAAAGAAGCATACTATGTCAATATGTTTGCAAAGCTCGATACTGCAATGATGCAGTCTGAATCACAGATGGGATGGCTGACAAGCCAGATTTCATCCATGACACCAGCCAAGAAGTAGGAGGGATAATTCATGTACGCGACAAATAATGCCTATGCCAATGTGGGAAATGCATATAAGAGCAATGAAGTGCTGACAGCGCCGAAGAAGAAGCTTGTCATCATGCTTTATGACGGTGCCATAAAGAACCTGAAGCTTTCAAAAATAGCCATGGCAGATAAAGATATTGAAAAGACAAACAATGCCATCATCAAAGCACAGAATATCTTAGCTGAATTCATGAGCACATTGAATTTTGATGATGGTGGGGAAATCGCAAAAGGTCTTATGACCCTCTATCAGTATATGTATGATCGCACAATAAGAGCGAACATCAATAAGGACCCTGAAATTGTGGATGAAGTGATCGCGCTTCTTGAAGATCTGAGAGATACCTGGAGTCAGATATGACAACTTATATTTCTTTACTTGAGAAAAAGAAGAATATTCTTCAGGAAGCCTATCAGGAAACAGAAATCTCAGGTGATGATATTGAAGAGTATATCAATGTTCTCGCTGTCAATAACAGGCGGTTTGATGAACTGAAGGCGATTCAGGTAAAACTCTCACTTCATAAAGATGAAGGATCCAAGGAAGAAGAAATCATCAAGCGAGAAAACCTGGATCTACTCGTTAAAATCAAAGCCAACACATTTAAGATCCAGAGGAGAATAGAAGAAGAAAAGAAAATCACTGCAAATGCTCTTAATGATTTTTCAAGCGTTAAGCAGGTAGCATCAAACTATGTCAAGAAAGAACAAGGTCCGGTATTTGTAGACAAGGATTTTTAGATAATAAGCAGAAACAGGGTAACTGATTGTCAGGTATGATCAGGAGTTTTGATGCTGTACCTAATGATAAATCACTAATTTATAATGAAAAGGGGAAACATATTGGAAGCTTTTTGGGAATCACTTAAGAAGAAATCGAAAATCAGGGACAAATTTAAATTGAAGTTGCCTGGACTAAAGAAAACAGTCAGACCAGTTAAAGTAGAAGGAGATAAGGTAAAAGGAAGAAAGAGCCTCTTCACCAGATCCAAAGAAGATAGTGGTACAAAGTCAAAGCAGAGTATCGGCAAGAAGCTTGTTGTTATGACTCTTCTCATGGTCATCGTACCGCTTCTGGTTTCAAACATTGCGAGCCTTACTTATATGAATACTAACTATGTTCAGGAAATGGAAAAAAATAATGGCGTGCTAGCGGATGCTATTGCAGACCAGGTAAATGCCTTTGTTGAAAAAGGATTCAATGTTACTGAGCAGCTCTCTGTTAACAGTGACATCAGAGAATATCAGGGCCTTGCTCAGTCAAGTGTTCTGGCAAGTACAGCAAGAAGTCATGACTATTTCGATCTGATTTATGTGGTAGATGAGACTGGAATGCAGACAGCAAGAAGTGCAGGTAAACTTGGAGACAGTTCCGAGAGATGGTGGTTCCTGAAGACGAAAGAGGAGAAACAGGCTTTTGTCAGTCAGTCTTACTACTCAGTGAACGGAAATGTTCCGGTAACGACTATAGCTATGCCTGTGTATAACCAGAACATGAAGTTCCTCGGTGTCATTGGTTCAGATATTAAGCTTAATGCTCTTCAGAAGCTAGTAGAAGAGTACAGCGAAGGTAGCAGACATGCATTCATCATAGATGGTGAGGGAGTTGTCATCGCCCATAAAAATACCAATATGGTTTCGGAGATGTTCAACTATGTGGCGCTAACTAAAACTGTACTTCTGAAAGATGCTTCAGGGAAACCTGTAATGGAGAACGGCAGCCAGAAACTTAATGTGGTACCTGTTAATGCGTCAGCAGAAATTAGTGCCATTGCAAAGAAAGCTCTGGCAGGAGAAAGTGGTTTTGTAAGCTATGAAGACACTGATGGAACAGATGTTGTGAGTGCCTACAAGGCGATAGAGCTTCCAGGAGAATCACAGCCATGGGCGGTCATCACGGTGGAAAGCAAAGCGGATGCCATGGCGTTTATCAACAACACCATCTATTTCAGCATTATCATCGCAGTAATCTCTCTGATTATCGCAGCGGTACTGGTATCTATTTTCTCGAAGAGTATTTCAGGTCCGATTAGAACATCATCTGAGTACCTTAATAAAATCGCTCACGGAGATTTTACCATTGACGTCAATGAGAAGCTTCTGAAAAGAAAAGATGAAATCGGAACCATATCCAATGGTATCGAAGAGATGAAGAATTCCCTGAGGCATCTGGTCAGCCAGATCAAGGATTCCTCAAGAGATATCGACCATCAGGTGGAGAATTCCATGAACAGCATCATGGAACTGAATACGAACCTTGAAAGTGTTTCGGCAACCACTGAAGAGCTGGCCGCAAGCACACAGGAAACAGCAGCATCTTCAGAGGAAATGTCTGCAGCAACATCCGAAATTGAAAAAGCGGTCCATTCCATCGCAGAGCGTTCCCAGCAGGGTGCCATCACTGCAAGAGAAACTGCAGAGAGAGCAGACAGAACTGAGAAAAAGGTAAAGGAATCCCAGAAGAAATCCAAGGAGATCTTCACACAGACAAAGGGTGAACTGGAAAAAGCCATAGAAGCTTCAAAGGTTGTAGATCAGATTAGAGTGCTCTCTGATGCGATTCTTCAAATTACAGCACAGACTAACCTTCTTGCGCTTAATGCTGCCATAGAAGCAGCAAGAGCAGGAGAAGCAGGACGAGGTTTCTCGGTTGTTGCCGACGAAATCAGAAAGCTCGCTGAGCAGAGCAAGAATGCCGCAACTCAGATTCAGGATGTGACTTCAAAGGTTACAACATCCGTACAGAATCTGTCAGGAAGTTCAAATGAGCTCCTCTCCTATGTAGAAAATGACGTGCAGAGCGATTATCAGAGCATGCTTGAAGTTGCAGCCAAGTATAATGACGATGCAAGATACTTCGACGACCTGGTTACAGAGTTCAGTGCAACATCAGAAGAACTCCTGGCTTCCATTGAAAGCGTAGTAGCGGCCATAGACGGCGTTGCCTCAGCGGCCAATGACAGCGCAAGCGGTACATCGGATATCGCAGAGAAGATCTCAGAGTCCACCATAAAGTCAAGTATAGTGATGGATGAAATGGTCAGGACAAAAGAGCAATCGGATAATCTCAAAGAGGAGACAACTAAGTTCAAACTGTAAACAGCTGGCTGTATTTTGAAGGAGCTGAATAATAATGTACAAACCCTGAATAATGGTGAGGAAGACGAGAGTCTTCCTCATTTTTACGAAATAGAGAAACAATATTTGGTAGTAACTATATATATAAACATAGAAGTCTTAATAATAGTAAAAACTGACTGAAAATATAGAAATTCAGCTCAAAGAAATTTATTACAAATTAAAATGAATGAAATTAAAATCCTATTACCGGAAAATAATGCTTCGTTTAATAATGGGGTCTTGCGACAAGTTATACATGCGTGCATGTCGAAATATCAGATATAAATTACATGATTTCCAAATTATTTTGAGTGTGATACATTAAATAGAATATTCTAAAAATATGCATTTGTTCTTAAATAGTAGGCATAGTGCTAAAGCATATATTTCGGGTGATATCATATTGATTTTTAAACAGGCAGGCTGTAAAATGTAAAGGAACAATTAAGTTGTAATAGAAAGTTCACATCGTAATATCAAAATGAAATAAATATTCATTATACTTCTATCTTTGTTCACATATTATGGAGGATGACACATTGAAGGATCTGAGTTATAACATTATGAAAAATGGACTGGATGCGTCCAGTGCAAGACAGAAAGCCATATCTTCTAATATTGCCAACGTCAATACTCCGGGATACAAAGTCAGCAAGGTTCATTTTGAAGCTGAACTGGAAAAAGCTCTGGATAAATCCGGAAGCAGCATGGTAAAGACCCACGAAAATCACCTCGGCGGTGCGACAGCACAGGAAGTCAGAGGAGAACTCAAGGTATCCGATTCGGTCAGTATGGATGAAACGGGTAACAACGTGGATATCGACAGAGAAATGGTGGATCTTGCCGCCAATGAAATCTACTATTCTGCGCTCATCGAGCAGGTCAATCGAAAACTGAGCAGCATGAGTTACGTCATAAACAGATAATCAATAATGATAAATTCTAAAATCTCATACCCCCCCCAAGTTACGATGCAACTGAACACATAGTCTATGTATATGTTGCAAACTACATATTTTATTGAAAACATACCTATGGCTGGTTTCATCAGCCCGAACTCATTCATAAAAAAACTTTGGAGGTCGTCTATGTCAGTATTTAATTCCATGAAAATCAATGCTTCAGGACTCACACTGGAAAGAATGAAGCTGGATACCATATCTTCCAATATAGCCAATGTGAATACGACACGGACAGAGGAAGGCGGACCTTACCTTCGTAAGGAAGTCGTTTTTGAGGAAATGATCGAAAAGGCTTACGATAAAGCCGCTGAAAGAAACGAAAGAGTATCTTCTGGAGTCAAGGTAATGGAGATCTTCGAAGATCCTGAAAACTTAAGAAGTGTATATAATCCGGAACATGTGGATGCAGATGAAGCAGGCTATGTTACAATGCCGAACGTCAATCTTCTTGACGAGATGGTCAGTCTCATTGAAGCTCAGAGATCCTATGAAGCGAATGCCACTGCCCTTAAGGCAAGTAAAGCCATGCTGAATAAAGCACTCGACATATCGAAAGGGTAGGAGGAAATAGAAGATGTCACAGATGATCACATCATACAGCAATATCATGGACAGGTATTCAAACCTGGTCAGTCAGACGAAAAACCCGGCACTTCAGATCAGCGATAAAGAAATGGAAAGCCTTGGACTTGGACAGAGCTTCGGTGATGTCTTCGCCAGTCAGATGGACAGACTGAATACCACGCAGATCAAAGCGGATGAGCTGGCTATGGATTTCGCATCAGGAAACACCGAAGATCTTCATCAGGTGATGATTGCGGCAGAAGAAGCCAGAATCAGTATGGAACTTGCGGTTCAGGTCAGAAATAAAATCATTGAAGCTTATAAAGAACTCAGCAGCATGCAGCTGTAAGCCTAATAGTTAATCGAGCGTTTAAGACAAGGCACAGTACTTTTTTCTAAGCTGACACCAGAGGGAGACATAAACTGCTTAATAAGAAAATATAACTGCTTGTATGAAAAGCTCGCTTCCTCAAACATTAAAGGTATCTTGACGGAATATCGGAAGCGATTTTTATCGGGCAGTTTTTTGATGTAAACAATATGGAATATACGGAAATCATCATGTTTTAAAATAATCACCTGCAGTAAGGAGCAATGATCAATGGAAATGACGAAAAACATCACCCAGAAAATAAAGGGTGGTTGGGAAAAAATCGATCAGGGAAAGAGAAAGGCACTGGTTCTGGCCATAAGTGCCATAACGCTTCTTGTTATCCTTTTTTCCGTATACAGCAATCAGGTGACTTATGCAGCTCTGTTTACAGGACTTGAGCTTCAGGATGCGGCAGCCATTACAGCGGATCTTGATACCCGTGGAAACATCCGCTACAAGCTTGAAAACGGGGGCACCGACATCTATGTGGATGAAAAGTTTGTAGACAAGTACAGACTTGATCTTGCCATGAACGGCATGATGCCGGAAAACTCCACAGGCTATGAAATATTTGATGATATGGGCATGATGGTCACAGATGAGGACCGGAAGATCATGTACCAGAGAGCCCTTGAGGGTGAACTTCAGCGCTCCGTCATGTCGCTTACAGAAATCGACAGCGCGAGGGTACACCTTGTCATGAGCGAGGACAGCATATTCGATACAGAAAGAAGAGAAGCTTCAGCATCAGTCATCCTTAATATGAAGACCGGAGCGAAACTTTCAACCGATTCTGTCCGTGGAATCATTGCGCTGATCACCGGTGCAGTGGACAACCTGCCTGAAGCGAAGGTGAGGGTCATCGATGCCCAGGGAAATCTTCTGAGCCTTGGACTTGCTTCCGGAACGGAAGCCTCAGGTATCGGACTTCTCGACAAGCAGAGAGAAATCAAGAAGAACTTTGAAGTGGAAATTGAAAACAATATTCTGAGCCTTCTGGGTCCAGCCTTCGGGCCGGAGAAAATCAAAATCGCCGTCTATGCGGATCTTGATTTTGATGCACAGGAGCAGACCGTAATCAGTTACGAAAACCCGGTCGTAAGGTCGGAACAGGTCAGCGTAACCGGTCCTGAGCTTAATGTGGATGACATCACAGGAACCCCTGTGGGCGATAATGCGCAGAATGTTCTTGATGGAAATGAGGACAGCCCGGGTTCCTATGACGGAACCGTTAACTACGAGCTGACCGAAACAAAGACAAACACGGTCAGAGCGCCAGGAAAAGTGACAAAGCTTTCCACATCGGTACTCTTTGACGGGAATCTTACAGAAGCACAGCTCCTTGCCATCAGAAACCTGGTTTCCACTGCGACAGGATATGATCTTAATCGTGGAGACATCATCAGCGTTGAGGGTGTGGTATTTGACAAGAGCTATCAGGAAGAAATTGACAAGAAGCTTGAACAACAGAGACTTCTTGATGAGGCGAACAGAACATTTATGGAAAAATACGGAGATTACATCTACCTTGGTGTATTCGCACTTCTCGGTCTTATCGCAGTCATTTCCATCATGAAGGTCCTCTTCGGCAAAAAGAAGAGAGATAAGGAAGAGGAAGAATTCACCATGCTTCCACAGGCGGTTGAGCCTATCGGAGAAACTGTAGACATCATCGATGAAGTCTACCAGAAATTTGAAGTCAGAGAGAATCAGAAAGAGAAGCAGATCAAGGAATACGCTGAAGAGCATCCTGAGATTGCAGCTGATCTCATCAAGGCTTGGATGAAAGAATGAGGATGAAGAAGGATGCAGAGTAAGGAAAACGGCATAAAGAAGGCGGCTATTCTTTTGATCTCTCTTGGACCGGAGATCTCGTCTCAGATACTGAAAATGCTGCCGGATGAGATGATCCAGAAGGTCACCTACGAAATCGCAAATATTGAATATGTTGAACCGCATGAAAGGGAGCTGGTCATATCCGATTTTATGGATATGGCCTCTGCCCGCGAATATATCCTGGATGGCGGACTGGATTATGCCAGAAACCTTCTGAACAAGGCACTGGGCTCGGTAAGAGCTAAGGAAATCATTGAAGTGCTCACCCAGATCCAGCAGAGAGAAAAACCATTTGCCATCTTAAGAAAGGCGGATACCCATCAGCTGGCGAACATGCTGGCAAATGAGCATCCTCAGACCATTGCACTCATCATGTGCTACATTCAGCCGGATAAAGCGGCAAATGTCCTGGCCCTCTTCCCTCATGAGCTTCAGACGGAAGTGGCGGAAAGAATCGGTGTCATAAACCGTACTTCTCCTGCAGTCATCAAGAAAATTGAAGCCATCGTCCAGAGCAAGTTCTCGAGCATCATTGAAAGCGACTCCGAAAACATCGGCGGCGTGAAGACCCTGGTTGAGATTCTGAATTCCGTGGACAGAACCACTGAGAAGAACATCATCAGTGATCTTGAGAAGACTCAGCCTGAACTTGCGGAAGTCATCAAGGCGAACCTCTTCGTATTCGAAGACATCGTCACGCTGGACAAGAGCTCCATCCAGAGAGTACTCAGAGAAGTGGACAACGAGCAGCTTGTTCTCGCCCTCAAAGGCGCTTCAGAGGAAGTCACGACCATTGTGTACGCAAACCTCTCCAAGAGAGCTGCAGACACTGTGCGTGAGGATATCGAGTTCATGGGACCTGTCAGGCTTTCTACAGTGGAAGAAGCGCAGCATAAGATTGTCGGCGTAATCAGAAGACTGGAAGAGGCAGGAGAGATCGTCATTGGAAGGGGTGATTCCGATAGCATTATCGTATAGAATCATCAAAAATACAAAACCTGTCGACCAGCAGGAAAGAAAGCTTGAATCTCTTGATGTGGCCATGTTCGTCCAGAAAAATGAAGAGCGATACCTTGAAACGCCTAGAGAAGACGATGAAAAAGACAGTCTTTCAGAAATGACAAGAGAAATCAGAAACAGCCTCAAGGAAGACATGGAAAATGAGCGCAAGGCGCTTATGGAAAGTGCCCGAGAAGAGATCGAAAAAGAAAGAGCGGCCGCTTTAGAGGCTGCTTATCATAAAGGCTATGAAGAAGGACTCCTTAAAGGAAAAGAGGAAGGGTATGAAGAAACGCTGTCCTTCAGGCAGAATGCCATAGAGATGCTGAGTGATGCCGAGAAAACGGCAAAGGACTATCTGGAGGCCAATGAAGAGAAGATCATCAGGCTCTCCTCCCGGATTGCAGAAAAAATCGTCCAGGTCACCCTTGATCATAACGATGAAAGTGTCATGCTCCTTGCCCGGCCGATTCTTCAGGAATACGGCAAGACAGAGAATGTCATCATCACCTGTCATCCCGGAAAAGTCGAGTTCATGAAAGAACATACCCATGAAATCGAGAAGATGTGTCCCAATGCCCATATCCTCATCCTTCAGGACAGAAACCTTGATGTGAACGATATGGTCATCGAGAACGAGAACCAGATCACGGATCTCACCATCTCGAAGCAGATTGCAAGATTCATCGAACTGGCTACAGAATAGGAAGGAAGGTGATGCACCATGACGGAAGTGACATTTGAGCGGCTGGAAAAAATGATGGACAAAACGACCCTCGCCCTCAAAATGGGTAAAGTCAAGAAGGTCATCGGTCTCATCATCCATGCTGTAGGTCTTAAAGTGTTTATCGGAGAGGTCTGCGACATTCTCATCGGAGAGAATCATAAAATCTCTGCTGAGGTTGTAGGCTTTCAGGATGAAAGTGTTCTGCTCATGCCTCTTGGAGATGTCCAAGGGATAGGGCCTGGCTGCCTGGTTCTTCCGACAGGAAGCGCCCTGAAGGTAAAGGTGGGCGATGCTCTTCTTGGCACAACAGTCGATGGCCTCGGAAATCCCATGGATGAAATCAGAAGAAAGCTCACGGGATTCG
The DNA here is from genome assembly GCF_032054185.1 of Proteiniclasticum sp. Lineage (NCBI taxonomy): Bacteria > Bacillati > Bacillota > Clostridia > Eubacteriales > Clostridiaceae > Proteiniclasticum > Proteiniclasticum sp. The sequence continues at coordinate 30,570 of NZ_DAMBTF010000007.1, read as the reverse complement.
GCGACATCAATAATATGCCGCCTAATCCTTTCCAGAGAAGAAAGATCGAAAATGTCATGAGTACAGGCGTCAAAGCCATCGACGGCATCCTCACCTGCGGTGAGGGCCAGCGTATCGGTATCTTTGCAGGCTCAGGTGTAGGAAAAAGTACACTCCTTGGTATGATTGCAAGATATTCGGAAGCGGATGTCAATGTCATCGGTCTCATCGGAGAAAGAGGACGAGAAGTGCTTGAGTTCATCGAAAGAGACCTTGGCGAAGAAGGTTACAAGAAATCCGTGGTCATCTGTGCAACATCCGATCAGCCTCCTCTTGTGAGGCTGAAAGGGGCATACGTTGCAACAGCCATCGCCGAGTATTTCAGAGACCAGGGGAAGAAAGTCATGTTCATGATGGACTCTGTGACAAGGTTTGCCATGGCGCAGAGAGAAATCGGCCTTGCCATAGGGGAGCCGCCCACGACAAGAGGGTATACCCCATCGGTGTTTGCCACCCTTCCGAAGCTTCTGGAAAGAAGCGGAATGTCAAGAACAGGCTCCATTACGGCATTCTACACCGTCCTTGTGGAAGGTGACGACATGAACGAACCCATAGCCGATGCTGTAAGAGGTATTCTTGACGGACATATTGTTCTCTCAAGAAAACTTGCAGGCAAGAACCACTTCCCATCCATCGATGTTCAGCAGAGCGTAAGCCGTGTCATGAAGGAAATCGTCTCAAAAGAGCATTACGACTATGCAGGAAAGCTCAAGGAAAATATGGCGAGATATCAGGAATCGGAAGACCTCATCAACGTCGGAGCATATGCCAAGGGAAGAAATCCTGAGCTTGACCGTGCGGTGGAGCTTAAGATGTCCATCGATCAGTTCCTGAAGCAGGATATCGATGATTCTAAGCATTATGATGAGACGCTGGATGAGCTGCAGAAGATTTTCAGAAAATGATCCCAATGATTGATAAAGGATGATGCATAAATGAACTACAAGTTCAAAATGGAAAAGGTCCTGGAATATAAGAGCACAGTGGAAAAGAACAAGGTTGAAGACTACGCGAGAATCAATCATAGACTGGATATCGAATCGGAACGTCTCTGCGATCTGGAAGTCCAGTTTGAAGCCAAGAAGAAGGAAAGGCTGATGGACGCAAGCGGCCTTAAGATGCAGTTCCTCTACAAGGAGAAGCTGAAGACCGAGCTCATTCATCAGAAGAATAAAGTGGAAGAAATCGCCCATAAGGCAGATGATGCCAGAGACATCCTCATCGAAGCAAGGAAAGACAGAAAGATCATGGAGATGCTGAAGGATAAGGACAGGGAGAGATTCAACCGTGAACTGCTCACCAGGGAACAGAAGGAACTGGACGATTTCTCAGTCATGAGATTCGCCAAGTGACTTTTATTCATAGATAGATCATAGCGGTAAGGGTTTATGATCCTTACTTTGAGAGGAGGTGAGAATATATGACAATGAATGTGATGAATGTGATGAATGTGAAGAGCGAGATTGAGGTTAAGCCCCAAAGAAAAGATATCGGTCCGAAAGACGGAGAGACTTTTTCCGGAATACTTTCCGCCTCGATGAAAGCAAAAAGCATCGAAGAGAAGCCAAAAGCAAAAGGATCAGAAAAGCTGGAGAAAAATCCTGCAGCGGATCAGATTGAAGCTGAAGAAGAGAATGCTGAAGAAAAAGTATCGGCAGACACGGAAAGTAGTGTAGACGTCATGACGGTAGTCCCATTTAATCTGATGACAGAAATAACCGTGCCAAAGAACTTATCTGTGGAGGAAACTGAAACTCCTGTGGATGGGTTAAGGACGGAAACAGAGAAGAGACATGAAATCCCTGCAGTGTTAACTGGAATGAAGGAAGCGGAGCCCACAGCCGAAGGAAAGATCAGTCATCTGATGAACCTGAGCACGGAAACAGAAGCTCCTGACATGAAAGAAGGCAAAGCGGCAATCGAAGAAGCGGATGGGGAAACACTTCCTGAAGATTTCCTCGCAAAGCTGAATAAGATTTCTGAAAAAGCTGAGCCATCAAAGGTCAGCGGGGAACATAGATCTGCCCTTACCGATGAAATCGTTGATGAGACCCTAAAGACTGTTTCAGAATCAAAGGGAAAAGATAGACTTTCGGAGAAAAATCCAGGTTCCGAAATGAACGAAGAGATGGCTAAGACCGCAAAAGAAACAAATTCTTCCGAGAAGATGATCATCCCGCAGCTTCAGGAAAGCAGTGAAAGCCTCGAGAAAAAACCGGTTAAACCCGAGACAGAAGGAACGCTTAGCTCTGATGAAAACATCGTAGAGATGCATGTGGAGAAGAGCTCATCTGCAGTGAAGGCTGCACCGGTAAGAGAAAGTGCCCAGAAGTCCGATTTCACTCAGAATCTTGAAAAGGCGACCGATGAGATCCTAAGATCCATGGAAACCATGAAAGACGGGGACAGGACCACCATGAAGCTTAAGCTTCATCCTGAAGAACTCGGGAAGATGGAGATCACACTGACCCTTACGGAAGGCAGACTTTCCGGAAAGATCCTGCTGGATAATCATGAAGCAAAGCAGCTTTTCAACCAGAAAATTGATGAACTCAGTGAAACCCTAAGCAAAAACAATGTCCAGGTGGCAAGATTTGAAGTGGGCATCGGTGAAAAGCAGGCCGGAAATCAGGCAAGACAGGAGAGCGGAAGACACATGCAGGCTCAGAACCCTTTCAAAGGATATCTCAGTCAGAGAAAAGACGAGACCGCATATGAGTTGAGTACAGTGCAGAGAACGCTTGAAGGCATCGATCTTCTCGCCTAGAGAAGGAAAGGAGAAAATATGAAAGTTAACGGAATCGGCATGCCAAATACGGCAGTCACACAGGATAAAGAAGCCAAATCCAATGATTTTATGGGCGTCAACGATTTTCTCAAGATCATGACCGCGCAGCTTCAGAACCTTGACCCCATGGGCGGAAACAGTGCAGATACAGGAGAATATATTTCCCAGATGGCACAGTTTACCATGCTTGAGCAGATGAGCACTTTAGCCAAGAGCATGGAGAGCATGAACACCTTATCCCAGCAGCAGCTTTCATTCTCGCTGGTCGGTAAAACCGTGACCGTCTTTGACGGAGAGAAGAACTTTACCGGAGTGGTGGAGAAAGTGAGATATCGTGAAGGACTGGCTTATCCCGTCATAGGCGGAACCGAATACGCCATGGGCATGGTCCATGAAGTCGGAGGTGAATAGAGAGATGGCCTTTAAGATTCAGAACGGCCAGATCATTCCATCCCAGGGCAGCTATGGACAGGTTAAAAGACCTGGCGCGGACTTTGAAAAACTCTATCTTGAAACCCTTCAGAAAAAGAAGGAGACAGTAAAGCTTTCAGCCCATGCCATGGACAGGATGGATAAAAGAGACATCACCCTGACTGAAGAAGATATGGTCAAGATCAATGATGCAGTGGACACCCTTGAGAAAAAAGGGGCAAAGGAAAGTCTTCTCTTATATAAAGATGCGGCTTTCATCGCAAGCATCAGAAACCGGACCATCATCACCGTCATGAGAGAACAGGAACTGGAAACCATAACGAACATAGACAGTGCAGTAAAGATAAAATAGTGGCCGGACCTCTTGAGGAAGCCATTAGTATGCCGCTGAACGAATGATGCGGCTAAGGTAAAACATAAAAATAATAAATATCCTAGGAGGAAATGAACAATGTTAAGATCACTATATGCAGGCGTAAGTGGTATGAGAAGCAATCAGACCAAAATGGACGTACTGGGAAATAATATCGCAAACGTAAATACCACAGGATACAAATCAGGCAGAGTAAGATTTCAGGATATGCTCAGCCAGACTCTTTCAAGTGCACAGTCACCTACAGCAGGAAGCCTAGGTGGAGTCAATGCTCAGCAGGTAGGCCTTGGCGTGAAAATCGGAGCAGTTGATACCATCATGACCGATGGTGCTCTGCAGCCGACGAACAGAGATCTTGATCTTGCCATAGAAGGAAACGGATTCTTCATGGTTTCTCAGGATGGAGATGATATGAGATTCTATACAAGAGACGGTGCTTTCTATAGAGATTATGAAGGTAATCTTGTCAATGCAGGTGGATATCGCGTTATGGGGTATGCGGCTGATAATGCCGGTGCTGTGACAGTTGGTGAAGCCAATCTGACCACACTCAGTATTCCCAACAAGAAGGATTTTGGTGCAGGAATTGTGGATCTTCAGACTTTTGCCATAGACGGAAGCGGAATCATCAAGGGTGTATACAGCGACGGATCATCCCATACCCTTGGACAGCTTGCACTCAGTAAGTTTGACAACCCTGAAGGTCTTGAAAAGGTCGGAAACAACAACTACAGAGCTTCAAACAACTCAGGAGCGCCACAGACACTGGTCGCCAATACCAACGGTTATGGAATTGTAAGACAGGGAGTACTTGAGATGTCTAACGTGGATCTTGCCAATGAGTTCACAGAGCTCATCGTAACAAGCAGATCCTATCAGGCAAATTCAAGAACCATCACCACATCAGATGAAATGCTTCAGGAACTGATCAATCTGAAGAGATAATATAATTGATACCCATCAATGAATCATCATGGATAGGGCTAAGGATCTTTAGTGTATGCTAAAGATTCTTGGCATGATTCCATGAAGGATCTCTGATCGGATACCTGAATGAACAGAAAAAAATGAGTCTCTTTACGAGGAGTGAAGATATGATCTTACTGACTACCCTAAGCGGAACCGAATTCTATCTCAATGCCGATCTTATCGTTAAACTCGAAGCGCTCCCGGATACCGTCATTACTCTGACAGACGGGAAGACCATGAGGGTGAAAGAAGCACCAAAAGAAATCATAGAAAGAATCATTAGCTACAGACGTAAAATATTTGTAGGAAATCTGGAGGTTTAGAAATAAATGAAAAAAAGTTATTCAGCAGTAATTGGTCTGGCTTCCGGAACTGTTCTGCTTATCTGGTCCATCATGTCCAGTGGAGACATCATGAGCTTCGTTCATCTACCTTCCATGGCCACTACCTTAGGAGGATCCTTTGCGGCTCTTGTCATCAGTTTTCCGATGAAGGACCTCATGAAAGTACCGAAAATCCTGAAAATGCTCGTCAATACACCTGAGCAGGACAGAGTGAGGCTCATTACCATGTTCTCCGAGCTTGCAAGAAAAGCGAGACGTGATGGACTTCTTGCCCTTGAAGATGATCTGAACAACATGGAAGACGAGTTCCTTGTATCAGGCCTTCAGATGGTTGTCGACGGTATCGAGCCCGACATCATCAGAGAAATTCTGACCCTTAAGATGGAGACCACAGAAAGAAGACACAGAATGGGACAGAGCATCTTCACCAAGTGGGCGGAACTTGCACCGGCATTTGGTATGCTGGGTACCCTCGTCGGTCTTGTCGTCATGCTTGCTGACCTTCAGGATGCATCCTCCATCGGTTCAGGTATGGCCGTTGCTCTTATCACGACCTTCTACGGCTCGCTCCTTGCCAATCTGATCTTCATTCCCATTGCGAGCAATCTGAGTGTTCAGACCAATGAGGAAATGGTCTCCAAGGAAATGGCCATTGAAGGAGTCATCGAGATCCAGGCAGGAACAAATCCGAGAATTCTTGAGGAAAAACTCATGACCTATCTCTCTCCGGAAGAACTTAAGATGTTGAAGGAAGAAAGAACGACATCGACAGAGGCTCTTTCCTATGAGTAGGCAGAGAAAATCAAAATCCACAGAAAGTGCAGCTTCAGGCGCTCCTGCCTGGATGGCCACCTTTGCGGATATGATGACGCTACTTCTGACCTTCTTTATCCTTCTTTATTCCATGTCCAGTGTGGATGCCGTGAAGTTCAAGAACATCAGTGAATCCCTGCAGGCCGTATTGTCAGGATCGGCAAGTTCAAGCATCATAGAAGGCTCAGGACCAGATGCCCAGATACCTGTGGATACACCTCAGGATGAGGACGAGGAAGAAGCGGAAGATCCGAAGATCAATGAAAGTACAGTAAAAATGTACGAGCAGGTCAAGGAATATGTGGACAAGGAAGGACTGGAAGCGGATGTAACTGTTAATCTCAACCGTAACGGCGTCTTTGTCAACATCAAGGAAGTCATCCTCTTTGAACCTGGTGAAGCTGATCTTAAGGAAGGCGGAAAGGACGTCCTCAGTAATCTTGAAGGGCTGTTTCTGCAGTTTGAGAATGAGATTGTGGTGGAAGGTCATACCGACAATATCCCCCAGAGATCTTCTGTATACCCTACAAACTGGGAACTGTCATCAGGACGTGCAACCGCAGTTGTCCGGTATCTCAGTGAAACAAAGAGTGTACCGGGAAAAAGACTTTCCGCAGTGGGCTACGGAGAGCACAGACCCATTGCAGACAACTCAACTGCAGGCAATCGTGCCCTGAACAGAAGAGTGAACCTGCTCATTATTATGGAAGAAGGCGAGGAATAAATATATGGCAGCAGCAGAGAAAGAGAAGAAGGGGCCGAATAAGCTCATCATCATTATTGTCGTTATGGGATTCGTGATGATGATCGGAGCCGTGACTATGGTATTCATGGCCACAGACATGTCGGTTTCCGATGTCCTTGCAAAATTTCAGAAGCATGAAGAATATGTGATGCCTCTTGAGAGTTTTGTGGTCAATCTTGAAACGGAAGGAAAAGGAACCACGTATCTTAAGACACAGCTGTCTCTTCTATATGTGGAAGAGGACTTCGGTCCGGTTCTGACCAATAAGACCAGTCAGATCAGAGACATCATCATCAAGGATCTCATGGAGTATAAGCCGGATGATCTTCTTGTAAACGGAGGCCTTGCAACAGCTAAGGTGAAACTGAGATCAAGCATCAATACCGCTCTTGGTAAGGAAATGATCAAAGAGATCTACTTTACGGAATTTCTTGTCCAGTAGAAGGAGATAAAATGGATTTTAAAATGATATTTTCCCTGATGCAGACCTTTCTGGCTCTGGCGGCAGTCCTTGCCCTGGCCTATGTGGTCCTTCGCTTCGGGAAAAAGGTAACAGACGGCAGCAGAGGGTATGTCAGTATCGTTGAAAAGACCATGCTGACCAATCAGTCCTTTCTTGCCGTCATAAAAGTGGGCGACGACTATCACCTTGCAAGCGTCACTTCCGGGGATGTGAAGATCCTTAAGGATCTGGACAGAGTGGAAGTGGAGATGGCTCTTGAGAGAAAGAGACTCCGGGTTGAGGAGAACCCTCTGGCAAAAATGATGAAAATGAGGAAAGACAGTGAATAAGAAACGCATATGGATATTTTTCGCCCTGATCTTCGGATTCACCCTTTTCTTCCAGAAACAGGTGAGCGCCTATGGTGCAGGTCTTGGCGATTTCGGCATAAACTTCAACAATCCGACAGGCGATCCTCAGGGAACGGTGGACACGGTAAAGATATTTCTCCTTCTGACCGTACTGACTATTGTACCGGCTTTTGTCATCCTCACCACCTGCTTCACAAGGGTCGTTGTGGTGCTCTCCTTTTTAAGAAATGCTCTGGGATCCCAGCAGACACCACCGAATCAGGTGCTCATGGGGCTTGCGCTTTTCATCACTCTTTTTGTCATGACCCCGGTCTACAACCAGGTCATGGATCAGGCGGTGAACCCTTTCCTTGCGGAAGAGATGACCCAGGCCCAGGCTCTTGAGGCAGGCGCAATTCCCATCAAACGGTTCATGCTTGAGCAGACAAGGGAGAAGGATCTTGCACTCTTTATGAGAGCGGGAAATCTTGAGAACATACAGGACCCTATGGAACTGCCCCTTACAGTGATCATTCCGGCATTTACCATAAGTGAGCTGAGGCTTGCCTTCAGCATCGGATTTATCCTGTTCCTGCCGTTCCTTGTTATGGATATCGTTGTATCGAGCATCCTCATGTCCATGGGTATGTTCATGCTTCCGCCGGCCATGATTTCGCTGCCGTTCAAGCTTCTTCTGTTCATCCTTGTGGATGGATGGTATCTGGTTGTGGAATCGCTGCTTCGCGGATTCAGTTAGGAGGTAAAGATATGAATCAGACCATGGCACTGGATCTTATGAGATCCGCCTTTATGAACACCATTAAAGTCTCCATGCCTATCCTCATCATTGCAATGGTCGTGGGCCTCATCATCAGTATCCTGCAGGCCACAACCCAGGTTCAGGAACAGACCCTGACCTTTGTCCCGAAGATGATTGCCGTGCTGTTTTCTCTCATTCTCTTCGGATCCTTCATGATGAACACCCTTGTGGCCTTCATGCGCCAGTCCTTTGATGTCATTCAAAGGCTCTAGGTGATCTGATGTTTATACTCGAGGTTCAGCTCTTCATGTTCATCCTGGCTAGAATCACCTCTTTCATCGTTGTGGTGCCGGGGTTTTCCCATAAGGCTCTGCCAAACTCCGCAAAGATATTTCTGTCACTGATCCTTAGTCTCATGGTCTATCAGAGCATACCTGCGGTTGCCGTGCAGGAGGAGATTCTTCTCTTTATCCTGGGGATAGCAAGAGAAATCATCATCGGTCTTGCCATGGGCTACTCGGCGAAGCTCATCTTCAGTGCAGTGGAGATGGCCGGACAGCTCATCGATTTTCAGGTGGGCTACTCCATGGGCGCAGTGTATGACCCCATGAGCGGCGCTACTTCATCCTTCTACGGAAAGCTCTTCTACTGGATGAGCATCATGGTATTCTTCATGCTGAACCTCCATCATACGCTGCTTAGAAGCCTCATGGATTCCTTCAGCGTTGCCGTTCCCGGACAGATCGGCCTTGATGGACTGAAGCTTGAAGGGATTCTCTATCTCTTTTCCTACTCCTTCAAGATGGCCTTCAGCATTGCGGCTCCGATGCTCATTGTGTTACTGGTTACAGATATCGTCATGGGTCTGATTTCAAGATCGGTTCCTCAGATCAATGTATTCATGCTGGGTATGCCGCTGAAATCGCTTCTCGGAATGGTCATATTCCTTTTCCTTGCCTCATCCATTATGAATCACACAGGAAAGACCCTGGCCATGATGGACGATTATATGTATAAAGCGCTGGAGATGTTCAGATAGGGGAGATACAATGCAGGATAAGCACGCTAAAACTGAAGACGCCACCCCCAAACGGCTCCGGGACTCGCGAAAGAAAGGTCAGGTTTCAAAAAGCGGAGACCTCAACTCTGCAGTTTCCTTTCTGGTGTTCGCTCTTCTTCTCGGAGCCCTTGGAGACTATCTTCTTACAAACTCCATCGAGTTCATCACCCTTGCCCTTTCCCAGGATGTGGGGAGTGGTCTGACCGAGACAAATGTCGGCACAATCCTTGTGCAGAATGTCATGAAGATTCTTCTGATATTCATGCCCTTCGGACTCATTGCAGTGTTCATCGGCGTTGCAACTAATGTTGTCCAGGTGGGATTTCTCTTCACAGCAGAGCCTCTGAAACCTGATTTCAAAAGGCTCAATCCCATAGAAGGGATGAAGAACATCTTCTCGAAGAAAGCGCTCTTTAATATGTTCAAGAGCATCATGAAGCTTCTCATCGTTACGTATCTCACCTACACGGGACTTCAGAAAGTCATGAAGCCCATCATGAACCTTGGAGGCGTCGGGGTGGAGAAACTCTTCGGCTTCTTCATGAATACCGTAAGCACTCTTTCCGTAAGCATCGCAACCTTCATGATCATCCTGGGCGTTGTGGATTTCATCTTTCAGAAGAGAGACTACAAGAAAAATCTCATGATGACCAAACAGGAAATCAAGGACGAGTACAAGCAGATGGAAGGTGACCCGAAGATCAAATCCAAGCGTCAGCAGAGGCAGAGAGAAATGTCCATGGCAAGAACCATGCAGAGCGTTGAAGCTTCCACGGTAATCATCACAAACCCTACTCATATCGCCATTGCCCTTCGCTACGAGCAGGGGAAGGATGAAGCGCCGGTAGTCATGGCTAAAGGCCTTGACTACATGGCCATGAAGATCAGAGAAAAAGCCAAAGAGATGGACATACCCATCATCGAGAACAAACCTCTTGCAAGAAGTATGTACTATAAGGTGGAACCCGGATCCTCCGTGCCTGTGGAAATGTATCAGGCTATTGCCGAGATCCTGGCCCTCGTTTTCACCATGAACAAGAATAAAAGACTCAGATAGGAGAGCTTATGCCACAGGGAAAGAATTCAGTTCTAAGCATGCTAAGTAAATATATGGATGTCATCATCGCTTTTGCCGTGGTGGGTGTCATCGGAATCATCATCCTGCCGATGCCGAGTTTTCTTCTGGATATGCTCCTGGTGGTCAATCTTACGATTTCCATCATGATTCTGGTCCTGACCCTTTTCACGAAAAGCGTTCTGGAATTCTCCATATTCCCGAGTATGCTCCTTGTCATGACCATGTTCAGGCTGGGCCTCAACATCTCATCCACAAGGCTCATCCTAAGCGAAGGTGACGCCGGTGGGGTCATCAACGCCTTTGCCACCTTCGTTACGGGAAACAACTATGTGGTCGGAGCTGTCATCTTCATCATCATCACCATCGTTCAGATGGTGGTCGTCACAAACGGTGCCGGAAGAGTATCGGAAGTCGGCGCAAGATTCACCCTTGATGCCATGCCCGGAAAGCAGATGGCCGTTGATGCGGACCTTAATTCCGGTCTCATCGATGAAGCCACAGCAAAAAAAAGAAGACAGGATCTTCAAAGAGAAGCGGACTTCTACGGCTCCATGGACGGTGCATCAAAGTTCGTGAAAGGTGATGCCATCGCCGGCATCATCATCACCATCATAAACCTTGTGGGCGGAATCATCATTTTCTCCATGCAGGGGGACATGACCATCATGGAATCCATCGGTCACTTCGGAAAACTCACCATCGGTGATGGTCTTGTGAGCCAGATTCCGTCCCTTCTCATCTCCGTCGCCTCAGGTATGATCGTCACAAGATCAGGAAACGACAAGAGCTTCGGTTCCACCTTCAGAGATGAGCTTTTCAGCACCTGGAAGGTCATGATGATCGGATCTGTTGTCGTCATCGCCATAGGCCTCATACCGGCATTCCCGACCGTACCTTTTGTAGGGATGGGTATACTTCTTGGCGTATCAGCCTACCTTGTCTATGAGAACGACAAGGCTGAAACGAAGAAGAACATCCAGATGGAGGAGAAAGCCAAGGTCTCCCAGTTCAAGGATACGGAAGAGTCCATCTCCTCCTATCATGTAGAGCCCATTTCACTTGAAATCGGCTACGGCCTGATCCCTCTTGTGGATGAAGGTTCGGACAGCAATCTTGTCGGGCATATCACCTCCATCCGTAAGCAGTGTGCAAACGAGATGGGTATCCTCATCAGTCCCATAAGAATCAGAGACAATCTGCAGCTTGAGCCTCATCAGTATGTCATCAAGATCAAAGGAAACCAGATCGCAAAAGGGGATGTGTATGTGAATAAGTTCCTGGTCATCGATCCGGGCACATCCGATTTCGATCTTACAGGAATTCCTACAACAGAACCTGCCTTCGGACTTTCCGCACTGTGGATCGAAGAGAAGGACAGGGAGAGGGCAGACCTTTCGGGCTACACCATTGTTGAGCCTGTCACGGTTCTTGTGACCCATCTTAAGGAGCTCATCAGAAAGCATTCGTTTGAGCTTCTCGGAAGACAGGAAACCAAAGCCCTCATCGATGAGATCAAAGGCAAATACAGCGTCATCGTGGAAGAGCTTATCCCGAGCATCATGACCCTTGGAGAGGTGCAGAAGGTTCTTCAGAATCTCCTTAAGGAAAATGTGCCCATCACAGATCTTGTGACCATCCTTGAAACCCTGGCAGACAACGCCGTTTCCATAAAGGATTCTGAAATCCTTACAGAGCACGTAAGACATGTGCTCCAGAGAACGATTGTGAAGGACTACCTTGACCATCAGGGAGAGCTTAAGGTCATCACCATCGATGCCCAGCTTGAAGAGCTCATCGGATCCAATATCCATAAATCCATGTCAGGATCCATTCCGGTCCTGGAGCCTGAAATGATCACAAGAATCTTCAACAACATCAAGTCCGCCTATGACGAGGCGCTCATGAAAGGCTACCAGACGGTCATCCTTGCCTCACCAAAAGTAAGAACGGCCCTTAAGAATCTCATCACAATGACATTCCCGAGTTTCGTGGTACTGTCGCTGAATGAGATCCCAAATGATATCCAAATCGAAGTAGTAGGGATGGTGGAATTTCGTTGATCATAAAGAAATACATAGTGAATGACATGAAGGAAGCCCTTGTCCGGGCAAAATACGAACTGGGCAAAGACGCCATCATCATCAGCCAGAAAACCGTAAGACCCGGGAAATGTTACAACCTCTTCAGAAAGAGAATGCTGGAAGTGACCATCGCTCTGGAAGACAGAATCCACGAGAAGAACCTGAAGGATAAGGAAGATTTCAACAGCATCCTTCTGGAACGGACGAAAAGAGACGCCTTTCTGCCTGAAGCGACGAAGAAGAGGAACGAGAAGATCGACAGAATCTTCGGTTCCAATACAAAGGTGAGAGAAAGATGGGAAAACTATTTTCTCGGAAACCATCTGGAAACGGATGAAATCACTCTTCCCCTCATCCGCGACTTCATCGACAGAAGCTATATGGACAACGCCTACACCAAAGAGCAGAAGTTCGGTAAAGTCAATGTCCTTGTCGGACCTACGGGTGTAGGAAAGACAACGACCATTGCGAAGATCGCATCCAAAGCGCTCCTTGAGGACGACAAAAAGGTCGGTCTCATCACCATAGACACCTACCGCATAGCGGCAGTGGAGCAGCTGAAGAAATATGCCAAAATCCTGGGGATAAAATGCGTGGCTGTGAGCGAGCCTAAAGAGATCAGAAGAAAGCTTGCGAGCCTTAAGGACTGCGATTTCATCCTCGTGGACACCATCGGAGCAAGTCCCAAGGATGCGGACAGAATCGAAGACATCAAAGCATACCTTAACGAGCTGCCTGAGGACAGACGCACCTATCTTGCCATCAGCATGTCCTCGGACGTCGACACCAACAACCGCATCATGAAGAAATACAAAGAGCTGAGCTATAATGCCGTAATCCTCACCAAGTTCGATGAAGTGGAAAACTACAACAATTTCTGGAACATGATGGAAAACAATGTCCTGCCCGTTCAGTACTTCTGTCATGGGCAGACTGTTCCTGAAGACATCATGGAATCAAGCCTGGACAACGTTCTCGATTTTCTCTGGAAGGAGCTTAAAGTATGACTGATCAGGCCGAATCCCTACGTAAACGGATGATGGAATCAAAATATACAAAACACGAGTCAGCCATCGCCTCCATCATGGAGATCGCCTCTCCAAGAGAGGAGAAGAAGGCCCAGGATCCCCTTGAGAAAAACGGGTTTGTGAAGATCTATGCTGTGGTCAGCGGAAAAGGCGGCGTGGGCAAAACCAACGTCTCCGTGAATCTTTCCATCGCCATGGCAAAGCTCGGCAAGAAAGTGCTCCTCATGGATGCGGATATCGGCATGACCAATGCGGACATCATCATGGGCATCCATTATGAAAATGACCTGTTCGACTACCTCGAGGGAAGAGTGGACATCGAGGAGATCATTTACGAAGGTCCCATGGGCATCAAAGTGGTCTCGGGAGGAGCCGGTCTTCTTGAGATGAATGTCCTAAGTAAGGATGCTCAGGAAAAGCTCATACGCGAGCTCATTTCGCTGGGCGGATTCGATGTCATGGTCATCGACAACGGAGCGGGCATAACGAAAGAGACCTTAAGCTTCATCACCTTCGCCCATGAAGTGATTCTTGTCACGACACCTGAACCCACTTCCATCACCGATGCCTACCGGGTCCTTAAGACCATCAGCTACTATGAACTGAAATCCTCTGTGAAGCTCATTGTAAACAAGGTGGCGAGCGTAGATTCCGCAAAAGAGACCTATGAAAAACTCGATACCACCTGCAAGGCTTTTCTGGATGTCTCCCTTGAGAACTGCGGATACATTTTCGATGATTCCAGAGTGGAAAAAGCCATTATGAAACAGGAGCCTGTGATTCTTTCTTACCCTAATGCTTTATCTAGTGGCAATATACATACTATAGCTGGTATAATATTGGAAGAAAAAGTATTCATAAACAATATTTCCACTATAAAACAGTTGGGGAATCGTTTCATGAAAATATTTGGAACATAGCGGGTGGCAAAAAAATGGAATGGATTAATATCAGAGGCAAGATTCAGATCACAAGTGAGGACGGCAGCATACTTGAGGCCATGATCACAGACAAGACCGAGGATTCGCTGAACTTTTCGATTCCGGCAGATGATAAGAGATTCAAGTTCTTTCATCCCGGAGAAAAGGTTGAAGCGGTCGTATTTGAACGAAATAAGGGTCTACGGTTTGAAGGCGTCATCGCCGGAAGAATCGCAGCTGAAGCGCCGACCTATACCATTTCTCAGCTCACAGGATGGAAAAGCGTCCAGAGAAGAGACAATGTCCGCGTTCCGGCAAGCGAACCGATCACCTATACAGCGAACCGTTTCATCATTGATTCTGTTTCATTCAGTCCCGATTTAAACCGGGTTGAAGGGGAAATCACAAAATACATGAAACCGGGAGTCATGTCCGACATCAGTGCCGGAGGCATGAAGTTCTCCTGTGAGGAAGACATCAAGGAAGGACAGAAGATCATCATGCGCTTCACAATTCAGAAGAATGTGCTGATACTAAGAGCCACGGTCATGCATCGCCAGCTTATCATCAATCCTTCGGGAACAAGATATTTCTACGGAATCCAGTTTGATGACATCGGGGAAAAGATGCAGGAGATGATCGTGAACCATGTTTTTCAGTTAATGAGAAAAACACAGAGGAAATAAGTTGGGAGGTGACCTATATGGGTTATCCAAGTGCCCGATCAGACAATAACGATATGGTCATAAAATATATTCCACTGGTCAAAAGGATCGTAGGACGAATAGAGACAGGAGAAGGGGACCTTGATAAGGACGATCTTTTCTCCATAGGCATCATCGGACTTCTCGATGCCATAAAGAAGTTCGATCCGTCCAAGGCGGTGCCTTTTGAAGCCTACGCCACCCTGAGAATAAAGGGGAACATCATCGATGAGATGAGAAAGACCGGAAGAGTGTCAAGGGACAGAATCTCCAAGCTCAACGAATATTACGGAGCAAAGGAGAAACTCGAGCAGCAGCTGAAAAGAAGTCCGGAAGAGTACCAGATCTGCGAGGAGCTGGGCATCAGCGAAAAAGAGCTCTCAAAGCTCCATGAGACCGTGCACTATCTCTCCAAGGTGTCTTTTGAAACCACCCTTTTCCATAAGGACGGAAACGAAATTCAGCTGTCGGATCTCATCAGGGATGAAGAGACCGATACACCGGAAGAGGAATTTCTGAAAAAAGAAAGAAGAAGTCAGCTGAGGGAGGCGGTCAGGCATCTCAATGAGAGAGAACAGATCATCCTTGACCTTTACTATGTGCAGGAGCTCACCCTCAAGGAAATCGCCTATGCCATGGACATCTCCATTCCAAGAGTCTCCCAGATTCATGGAAAGATCATCCTTAAATTAAGAGAACTGATGGCATAAAGCCATGGGAAGGAATCATATGTTTTATTTTTTACTGATCCTCGGCTCAGGACTCATTATTATTGGCCTGCAGCAAAGAAAAAGACAGATGCCGGTGGACGCGGAAGAACGTGCACTGACCGAAGCCTTAAGTGATGTATATGCCAGAAGAGGTATGGATTATGAAAATACGGAACTGGCAGCAGATCTTAATGACCGGATGGAAGAACTGGAAAAGACCCTTTTCGAGCAGCTGATGAAATGGCAGCTGGAAAAGGAAGAACTCATCCAGAAACTGGAAGTGCAGGATACGGAGACGCTACAGGATATGAGCACCTCCGTTCCTGATGATATAATACCTGTGATAGATATGAAGGAAAATGAAAGAGAACAGATCGAGCCTCAGAAGACTGATCCGGAAACAAAGAGTGACTTATTGGTGGAGCCGACTTCAAGTGAAGAAGTCAGCCTCGAGAAGAAACCTGTGCCGGACAACATCAGATCCGTCATGGACTATGAGGACGAGGGACTGAGTGTAGAGGAGATCGCGAAGATCACCCGCATGAAGAAAGGGGAGGTTTTACTATTAAAAAACTTATCGAAACACTACAGAAAGTAAAATCAGAGGTGCTGATCGCCCTTGGCAGCGGAATCCTCATCGGAGCAGTACTCATGAACCTTTCGGGTATTATGAGTGTAAACGGAAAGATCGAAGAGAAGGCAAGAGATCTTGGCATGGTCTATCCTGAAGAAATCAGAGTGAATCTGGAAGAGGAGAACAAGTAAGATGATTATAAGAAGTCTTTATAACGTCACAAGGCAGATGAATGTCCTTCAGAAAAAGCAGGAGAACAACTCAGCTAATGCGGCCAATGTGAATACACCGGGTTACAAGATGCAGGACCTCATTCAGAGATCCATGCAGGAATATGAGGTCTATAACCATGCCGGAGGCAGAGACAGCAACATGAGACAGAGTCTTGGGACAATCAATCTGGGTACGGAAATAGACGGTGCCTATACGAACTTTTCTCAAGGTATTCTGAAGGAGACGGGAAGTGCCACAGACATCGCCATAAACGGTCCCGGATTCTTTACTCTAGCAACGGAAAACGGAGAGACGGGATTCACAAGAAACGGAAGCTTCAGAATTGCTGAGGATAACCGACTGGTATCTCAGGAAGGCTATCCTGTTCTTGGGATGAACGGTGCAGGAAATCCTACAGAAATCTATGTCATGGGTGACACTTTCAGTGTGGATCAGAGGGGATATGTAAACGGCTCTGATGTGAGACTTATGGTCACAGCCTTTCCGGAGAACACCGCCTTTGAGATGAGAGGCGAGAACATCTATATGACAGGCACACAGACCCTGGGACTAAGTGATGCCGAAATCAGCCAGGGGTATCTTGAAAGCGCAAACGTCGACATCATGGATGAGATGATCAAGATGATGGAAGTCTCGAGGGAGTTCCAGTCCAATCAGAGAGTGCTTTCGGTCCTTAATGAGACCCTGCAGAAGACAGTGAACGAAATCGGACGAAATTAGGAGTGGGATATAGATGTTTAACGGTTTAAGAATCGGAACCACAGGAATGAAGACAGCCCAAAGGGTCATGGATAATGTCGCGGATCAGATCGCAAATTCAGAGACAAACGGATACAAAAAGAAGGAAGTGAACTTCAGCGAGCTTCTTCGAAACGAGATCGGCTCCAATCAGGTGGAGCTCTCCCAGAATGCGGAAAACGCAGCCATCGGAGCAGGTTCAAGAGCGGTTATCTCCAAGACGAATTTCAACCAGGGCATGATTACGGAATCTGAAGGCGTTTATCATATGGCCATTGAAGGAAACGGATATTTCGGAGTAACTGACCCCCAGGGTAACCTTATGCTCGCAAGAAACGGCGCTTTCCAGAAAAATGGAGATCAGTCCATAACCGATGAGGAAGGAAATCTTCTCAGCATGGAGACCTATATTCCTCAGACCCAATGGGGTGACAGCCAGTTCATCTCCATAAGCTCAGAGGGTCTCATTTCAGGAAGAACTGCTGAAGGGCAGGTTCAGAACCTGGGGAGAGTCATGCTCTATCAGGTGGAAAGTCAGGATCAGCTTGTAAGCCTTGGTGAAGGAAAGTATATGGCAGGAAACAACATTCCGCTCTATAACTCCGCAGATGATCCGGGCAGAGCCTATGGTAATGTCAGGCAGAGAGCCCTTGAAAAATCCAATGCGGATATCGTTCAGAGCATGACCGATATGATCATCACCCAGAGAGCCTATCAGGTCAATGCCAAGAGTGTGACCACGGCGGATGAGATGCTTGAAGTCATCAATACCATCGTATAGAAACTGCATGGAAGAGATGGATAGCCTGACTGCATAGAATAAGAAAACCCATAAAAAATTCAGACAATAACAGTGAAAAAGCTGAAAAACGTTCTTCAAATGAACGTTTTTCAGCTTTTTGTATTTCAATTCGTAATAAGATCAGAGTGCATCGTATCTATTCTGTTTCAGGATCTTTCCTGCTTCCTTGAGATAGAATCTCCAGAAGATCATCCAGTGATCTGAGGATGACATCCACGTCATACTTTGGATTGTCGATGCCCTTGAAGGTGCTCATCAGCGTGTTTTCTTTACACAGCTTATTGCAGGAAGAGTCAACTCCGATGAGGGATACTTTTCTCTGATCGCTTTCGCAGATATGGTGTTCGATATAGCCGACCTCAATGAGCTTCCGGATGGCTTTGGATGCAGCGCTTTTCTTCATGCCGAGTCTGTCGCAGACACTCTGAAGATCGGTGTGGGGATTGTTCTTGACGTCGAGCACGATCATCAGTTCTGAAGGGTTCAGGTCTTCTTCTTTTGCGATTTCGGAAAGACTTGAGTTCATCAGATGGCTGATTTTCAGAACCTTTGTATATAGAGCGTCCATAATTTCAAAATTCATGAATGCATCCTCCTTTGCTTATGAGGTAGGGCAGGAAAATCCGGAAAAGTCCGGATTCTTAAGAAACAAGCTTTGAATACCCGAAGGTATCAAAGCCTGCTTCTGTTTATAGGATCATTATATCGTCAATCTGTCTACTTTTCAACTAAACCTTCAGGCTCTGATCTATAGAGGTTAAGGCTTATGGACTATTCATGATCCGTTTTCAGTCTGATTCTGATGTGTGCGGGGTCATACAGGTATTCTCCATCATCTTCCATGAATGTTTCAACATCAGCCTCTTTCAGCCTCTCTTTAAGAGCAAGATATTCCTCTTTGCCGTCAAGGATAAGGGTATAGTAGTCAAGGCCTGCCGCATCCTTTGGAGCGGGAAGGTCTGTCCCTTTCCAGGTGTTGAATGCGACGACATGATACTTTGCTTCTTCAAGTCCCACATCACCCATTCTGAAACCTGGCATCATGAGTCCTTCGGAAAAACCGATGACATCTCTGTAGAAGGTAAGCATGCCTGAAAGACTGGATGCGTAAAGATGGATATGGCCCATTTCCATGTTCTCCAGTGGGGTCCCGGGATTTTCATTCTCCTTAAGTGTCCTGTACAGCTCTTCAAGATCAAGGGGATCTCTTCCCTCTGTCAGTGTGCCGTCATTGTAGAGAAATTTTAGTTCTCCATCTTCGGATACATAATTTCCACGATCTCCTGTACGGATATAAAGCTCAATGTCATTACCTTCCAGATCTTTGAGGTAGGTGGTTTTGGACATACCGTGATCTGTGGGGTAGTTCGGATAGCTGAGGGAATAGAGCCAGGATATGGCCTTTGCCAGCTCCTTTTCACTGGGATAGAGAAGGGCGAAATGGTACATTCCTGTGGTATTGCTGTATCGTTTCAGATCGTCCACTTTTCTCAGATGAAGAAGAGGCTTACTTGTGTCTCCGAGAACGGCATGGTCTTCGCTTTCTTCATGAAGCGTCATCTTCAGAACCTCCTGATAGAAAGCAATCTGTTCTTTGAGATGCTTCACTTTCAGATGAACAACGCCTAAACGGGTTTTTTGTGACAGCTTGGGGCTGCCTGTGGTATAGGGTACAGTTTTCAATCAGCTCACCTTCCTGATGGTTTCAAAAGCTCTGGTCCAGAGAATCACTTCATCCAGCATGGTGTTTGCGTTCACTGCATGATAAGGCGCTGGTGTGAACACTGAGAAGTTTTCAAAGTCTGTCATGAGAGAGAAAGAGACCATGGTTTTAACAGAAGCGAGTGAACGCTCTGCGTTTATACCTCTAAGAGACTGAATGGCGAAAGCTCCGCCCAGTCCGCCGTATCCTACATATCCTACTGCCTTGTTTCTGATCTCAGCATCCAGATAGTCCAGTGCGTTCTTGAATGCTCCTCCCACTGATCGGTTGTACTCAGGAGTGACAAAAACATATCCGTCAAAGGACGCGATCTTACCTAGCCATGCACCGATGGCTGCCATCTGATCCTCTGTGGCTTCTGCACCTAAGAAGGGCAGGTTGTAGTCTTTAAGATCCACCAGTTCATATTCCACACCTTCATCATTTCTCTTGACGGCAAAGTCATGGATCCATCTGCCCACTGCTTCTCCGTTTCTTCCTTGTCTGACGCTACCTACTATAATTCCTATTTTCATGATATTTCCTCCGCATAAATCTATTTTATTATTTTTATTAGTCCACTTTTCAACTAACTTGAATTCATCATAATACAATTTAGTCTACTTTTCAACTAATTTTACAAAATATATTTAATTCTTTTTCACGAGTACGCTAAAATCCTTGAGTAACAGGGTATGCGGGAACCGGAACCAAAACTCGATTGTTACAGGGTTTCAGTAGGTAAGCTGAAAGACGGATTGCAGGGGATTGCATTTTAGTAAGAGACCCGTTTTCAATTATCCGGATCGGCGTGTAATGAAATGATGTTTTTACACATTTCTAGGGTCTCTCCTCTATATTTACTTCCGGATACTGGTTCACAGAACATAAATAGGATATGATGAGTATAGCAATCACTATAATTATGTATGAAAAAGGAGCATTGATATGGCGAAAAAAGAGAAGAGATTTAAGGTCAAAGAAGAAGAAGGGTTGGGATTCGGTGCAATCCAGATCATCGTCGATACGGTCACAGGAGTGAACTATGTTGCTGTGGGTGGGGTCAATCCTACAGGAATCACGCCTCTTCTGGATCATGATGGAAAGACTGTTATCGATCTGCCGGGTACATCAGGAAGATGATCCTAGACTAGGAAATCTCTACGCGAAAGCAGAAGAAGGTGAGGGAATATGATTGAAATAAGACCGCTGAATATGAATGAACTGAAGGATGCCATCGATCTCAAGGTGAAGTGCTGGACGGAGGAGTTTGCAGGTGTTTTCGAGAATACACTGGATTCTCATGAGGAACTGAATTTCTTTACTTCATGGGCAAGGAGCGAAAAAGAGAATGCGGATAGAAGAATTCTTCTTGGGCTTTCTCAGGAGATAAACTTGAAGGAGCCGCCTTCGGAAGCTTTGCAGAAGAATATGATGGCGTGAACGCCATGGAGCTTAACGGGCTCTGGATAGAAGAATCGTTCCGTGGACAGGGAATTGCTCTTCTGCTTCTTAAAGAGCTTACAGATGCGTATATGAGCATGGGAAGAGAATCTATGGTTGTGTATAATCATCACCTGGCCCCGAGTAATGCCTTCTATCATAAACTTCATGGGCAGGTAGTCCGGCAGGAAAGGCAGATGGATGGACATCTCCTTATTGATATCTTCAAGCTGGATCTTCAGGAACTTAGCGGCGTGATCGATGAGAAATTGAGAGGATACAGATAAGATTTCCAAGAAGTTAAAGAGATGTGCTATACCGTATGATCTCAATACCAAGCAGAATAAGAAGACGGAAATTTACTTTAGGAGGGGTAGGAATGAGTAAGAATGTATGGAAACTGACCTTATGGGCAGCAGCTGGTGGAATTGTCCTGCGATTTTTCACCCAGCTCATCCTGAGCTTCATGATGAGCGGTGAAGCTGAATGGACAGATAAATCAAACAACATCATCTTCGCTATGCGTATGATCATGAGTTTCGCTCTGTTTATCGGAATCGGTCTTATGCTGAAAAAAACCTATGATAGAAGAACGATGATGAAAGCATCTACACTGTTTGCACTGATTCTTGCTGGAGTATATCTTCTGGAGCAGAGCAGCTTCTATAGAAGCGGATATATGCCTCTTCTTTATTATCTCTATCTGCCCGGTGAAATCTTCAGCTGGATCACCTATGCACTGCTGAGGACTATCGGCACAGAGAATTACTCAAGGCTTATGGCTATACCCGTCATGCTGGCACCTTATCTTTTCATGATATTCACGATCGGACCTGACTCTTCGAAAGATAATAAATTTGATGCAGAAGGAGCGGATAAGAATGAAATTTGAAATACAGGGAGAATATCCGGTTTTACGATGTATGCTTGACCGTGGAGAAAGCATCGTTGCAAGTTCAGGAAATATGTCCTGGATGACGGACAGGCTGGAACTTGAAACCTCAACAAGAGGAGGCTTTCTGAAAGGACTGGGAAGATCTTTTTCAGGTGAAAGCATGTTTCAGAATACCTATACCGCTATGAGCGACAATCAGGAAATTGCATTTGCCTCCTCACTTCCGGGGGAAATCCTCCATGTCAGAATGGAAGGTCAGAGCATCATCGTGCAGAAGAATGCCTATCTAGCCTCTACAGATCAGGTCAGCTTCGAAGTGTGTTTTACCAAGAGGTTCACGGCAGGTCTTCTTGGTGGGGAGGGGTTCATCCTTCAGAAATTCTCCGGAACTGGGGATCTGTTTCTGGAAGCGGATGGTTCGCTCATCGAATATGACCTTAAGAGCGGAGAGTCCATACTTGTGGATCAGGGACATGTCTTCATGTTTGATGAGAGCGTATCCTACAGCATCGAAACCGTTAAAGGTCTTAAAAAGGTTGTTTTTGGTGGGGAGGGACTGTTTCTTGTGAGACTGACAGGACCTGGCATGGTCAGGCTTCAGACCATGCCGATCAGCACTCTTGCGTCTAAGATCATTCCCTATGTTCCCTCTAAAGGCTGATGAATAAGTAAGGCGGATCTATTAGAGCGGATATCTTAATGGGCTTATGTCAGCAGGCTGCTCCTGGCAGCAAAAAAAGGAGAGAAAAGCGATGAATGATGGAATCACAATTGCCGTTACGGTATTTTTCGGATTTTCCTTTCTTCTTGGACTGATCAATTTCATCAATCCAAGATTTCTGTGGAGGACTTTTCAGAAATGGAAAGCAACCGAAGTGCCTTCGAAAAGCTACTTCATGTTTCAGAGATTTGCAGGGCTTATTGCCATGCTGATCATCGGGTACTTCTTTCTGATTCCCTATATAGGGAGCAGGATGTAAGTTGATTCTTCTTTGTTATGATGATCATTGTAGAGATAAGAGATTAGAGATAAGTTTTAAGGGATTGTCATAATCCCTTTTTTATTGCAGTTTGTGACATTTGAGGATCTGACTGCACCTGCGTCTGGTACGTTATATTTTTATATTTGCATGACTTAACATCCACATGAATTTGACGATATCACTAACACATAGGATATTATCACCATAACAAATGAAGACTGAAAATGGTCAGTCCAGGTTACAAAAGATAGGAGAAAGTAGAAATGAAAATCAAATGGAAAATTGCACTGACCTCAACGGTCATCATCGTCATTCTGACCACATCGATTTTATGGGCAACGCAGACCCGTGTAAGCGGTCTTTTTTACAGGGAAACCCAGAAAGAGCTCAGTCACTATTCAAGCATCGGTCTCACTCAGCTGGAGAAACATTATCCGGGAGAATGGTCAGTGGAAAATGGTGTTCTCTATAAGGGAGACTACAGCTTCAATGAGCACTTTGAATTTGTTGATGACCTGACTGGCGGCACTGAAATCCTGGCAACACTTTTTGCCGGGGATACAAGAATATCCTCAAGCATCAAGGATGAAACCGGAAAGAGAATCGTTGGCTCCAGGGCTTCAGATGAAGTTTTGAAGAGGGTTATTTCTGAAGGAGAAGCCTTTGCCGGTAAAGCGGATATACTAGGGAAGTCAGCACAGACCTCTTATGTTCCTCTTCGAAATGATGAAGGTGAAGTTGTCGGCATGTGGTTTGTCGGCGTATATACCGATGTCAAAAATGCAGGTATGAAAGAAATACTGATATTCATCGTAGGTCTTGCATTCTTCAACCTGATTCTGGGTATTCTTCTTTCCTATTTCCTTGGAAGAAGTATAGCCAAAGGAATCAATAGAAGCAGGCAGGAGCTTAAGGCGCTTGAAGAAGGTAACTTCACCGCGGATGAGCATGATACCCATGCCTACAGAAAAGACGAGATCGGGGATATCGCCAGATCCTCTAACCATATGAGGGAAACCATAGCGGACATCATAAGGCATGTACAGGAAGAATCGAAGGTTCTTAAAGATGTCGGAGAACAGTCTGCAAAGAATATCGAAATGATTCATGACCATATCCAGGAGATCTCTGCAACCACAGAGGAACTGTCTGCCAGTATGCAGGAAACCTCCGCAGCATCTGAGGAAATGACCGCATCAGCAGATGAAGTCATGAATCTTGTGGAGAGCATCAAAGACAAGACAGATCATGGCAGCACACTGTCCAAGGACATCAAGACCCGTGCGGAGCATCTTAAGGATGATGCGGCGAAATCGGAAAAGGATGCGAAGGTGATCTATGAAGAAACCAACATGAACCTTCGTGAGTCCATAAAGAAGACCAGTGCGATAAACGACATCAAGGAACTGTCTCAGGCGATCCTTGCCATCACTTCCCAGACTAATCTTCTGGCGCTTAACGCTTCCATAGAAGCGGCAAGAGCAGGAGAGGCAGGAAGAGGATTTGCTGTTGTGGCTGAAGAAATCAGAGTCCTTGCGGACAGCTCAAAAGAAGCGGTATCGAAAATCAATGACATTACCGTCAATGTTTCCGAAGCGGTTAATGGAGTGGTCAAGGACGCGGAGAAGCTCCTAAGCTTCATGGACGACAAGGTTATTCACGACTACGAAATGCTGGTGACAACCAGTAAGCGGTACAATGAGGATGCAGATCAGGTTAGAGGCCTTGTGGGTGAGATCGATGAGATGTCAGACACGTTATATGGCTCCATGGAGCAGATCAGAAGTGCGATCATGGACATCTCGAAAGCTGCATCAGAAGGCGCTGAAGGCTCATCTCAGATCGCCCAGAAAATCTCCGATATTGCCATTCAGACAACCGATATCGTAAGTCTTTCAGAGAAGAGCAGCAGAAGTGCTGAGGAAATGGAGAAGAGAATAGGCTTCTTCAGAATTTAGCCTCTGAATTATAACGAAGAAGAGACACGAAAAAGAACGTAAAAGCACTGATATGCCCGCTATGATCATTTCATGCGGACGGCTTAGTGCTTTCTGCATTTTTAGAATAAAAGGAATAGGGTGTGGAGAAACATGAGGATTATCGCTGCTTAAGATGAGGGGATAAACATGCGTAAAGCGAATACAAGTCTTCGATTCTATGTTTCAAAGAAATCTGTCTTATGGAGCGATTTAAGTGTCATTTCAATTCCTTATACATGACGATATGTGGCCCAAGACCCGGGTAATCAAATACTTCGCCGTATGATTTGAATCCTGACTTTTCGTAATAGCCCTTCACCTCTGTTCTTCCATTACACCAGATGATTTCAGTTCCGTCCGATTTCAGTCTCTCTTCAGCATAGCTGATCAAAGTGCGACCTACGCCCATATTTCTGAAAGAGGGTAAGGTAGCCATTGCCCGTAGATGATACTGTCTGCCGCTGCTGAAGGAAGGGTGGTTTTCAGGATTAAATGATGCGATACAGATCAGCTCTTCATCATGAAATACACCTGCATGAAATGTCCCATCCATAAAATCGGTGTCATAGACGCACTCATTAAGGTCCTGATGAGGCCGCAGCACTTTATGCCGTATAGGATAGGTCATCTCAGGTGGAATCTCTTTAACTTCGAACATACTCTCTCTCCTCCGATATTTTAAGTGTCTATGTTGTACCGATTATTTAGGAAACATCGATGAGAATCTCATTCCTTCTTAGAAAAGGCGGAATGAACGGCGGATTATATCTGGCCAGCCTGAAGTTTCCAGAGGGCTTCATATTGATCTTTTCTATCCACTTGAGCAGCAGGCTTTCATATTCTCTGATTTTACTTGGATCTGCACTGCCGGAAAAGGTCACGGAAGCTGCCTTCTTCTTTTCGGTCTTCCTGATGGTAATCCTTGGGTTGGAGGGCTCGGGAGGGTTTTCCTCCGTATATTTTTTCGGCATGACAAATTCTGTTGAGACATTATCTTTTCCCAGTTCATTGAAAACAGGGGTTGTCATGGAGATTTTCTGTTCTTCCTTATTATTCCCGCTGATATAGTCGAAGATCTGACGAAATCCGCTGGAACTTTCAAGGCTCTGCTCAAGAACACCTGCAGTATAGAAAGCATCATACTGACGGATTTCGAAACGGCCTTCTTTCTGAATAACTTTATAGGGCGCAGTCTCGTATTTTGACATGGAATCACCTCCGATAGAAGTCTGAATCGTCTTTATTGCCTTCATTATATGCCTAATCTTCTGCTTCTTCTACAGCCTCAGGGAGAATATCGATCAGGATTTCAGTAAGCTGATCAAGGACATTAAGCTGCTCTGATTTACGGAAAATCAGAGTGCCATGCGAAATGCTCATAAGACAGTGAAGACCGGAATCCTCCGCCTCATAAAAGGGGATGATTCCGGTCTTCTCTACTGTTTTTTAGGGGTGATGTGACTGTATGCTACTCTGCCATGAGTGCAAGCGCCAGTGCGCCTTTTATACCGGATTCGGTGCCCAGAGACGGTTCAGTGATATAATGCAGAAGATCGCCGAGCTGGTCAGTCTTCACGTATCCATTCAGCTTTTCCGAAAGGATGCGCCTGATTTCCGGAAACATACGGGTTCTGCCCATGACGCCACCGCCAAGAACAATCTTCGTTGGAGAAAGAACAAGGATATAGGACATGAGCGCTTCTGCAATGTAGGATGCGATATAGTCGAAGGACTTATGATCATCGGGGATTTCTGTTCCTTTCATTCCTGTTCTTTTTTCATTGGCAGGACCTGATGCCATTCCTTCAAAGCAGTTTCCGTGGTAGGGGCATGAACCTTCGAAGGTGTCTTCAGGATGTCTGCTCATCAGGATATGACCCATTTCAGGATGAAGCATGCCGTTATGAATCTTTCCATCTATAACATAACCTCCACCGATACCGGTGCCTATTGTGATGTAGAGGAGAGTATGCTCGTCTTTGTAGTCACCGAAGGTGATTTCTCCAAGGGCGGCTCCGCTGACATCGGTAGAAATTTCAACGGGGACACCCAGATTCTTTCTGAGATTGCCTAAAATGTCGTAGTCTGCCCAGGCAAGCTTCGGTGTTGAAGTGATGAAGCCGTACTTTTCCTTATCTTTATTGAGCTCCAACGGGCCGAAGCAGCCGATGCCTAGCGCTTCGATGTTCTTTCCCTTAAAGAAGTCATGGATCTCCTTCATGGTTTCCTCCGGATTTCTTGTGGGGATGGAAATTTTTTCGGTAATCTCACCTTTTTCATTGCCTACAGCCAGGACAAATTTTGTGCCACCTGCTTCTATTGCGCCTAAAATCATGTTTTTTCCTCCTAATCATTATGACTGTTCTTTATTCAATCTATTATCTTTATATTGTGTCAAGTTCAAGGGTATGTCAACGTAATTCATGATATATCTCTGATAACTGTTTTTGGTCGGTGGAAAGCTTTGTGGTACTCTCTTCGTATGGAATCGCACAGGCATGAGGAATGCAGATACGCCACAATGCCAAAATCCAATACAGAATTCTGGACTCAGAAGTTCGTAAGAAATACCGAGCGTGATATCAGAGTCTATGAGGCACTCAAGAAACAGAACATCAAAGTGATCATCATCTGGGAATGTACAGTAAAGAAGATGATGAAGGATGAAGTCTATAAAAATCAGATGATGGCAGAAATCGCTGATGCGATCAGAGAAGAGGGTAGAGTGCTGACTGAGTTTTGAAGAACCGAGTACAGTTTATGCGGACCGCCATTTCGGCGGTCCTTTCAGTTTCATGAAATAAGAGCAATAAAAAAGGGCGGTTGCCCTTTTGACCTAGCAATTGAAATCATTCCAGTTGACCGGTGAAGACTTTCCGCTCTGCCAGTCTTCACTTGTCATGCCGTAACCGACTGAATCATAAGGGACACCGTCCAGACCGACCCAGGCATTTCTGTGATGGGATTCCTTAACATAACCGCATTTATGGAATACGCATCTCATGGCATAGTTATCCTGCCGGGTATTGGCTTCAATTCTCAGCTTCTCGGGATACTCGGTAAAAATAAACTCCGAAAGCCATCTGACTGCAGCTGTTCCGATGCCTATGCCCTTAAATTTTTTGAGAATCATGATGTCAAACAGCGGGTCTCCGTCTTCCAGATCATATATTCTGATGATGCCTGCATTTGTTTCTTCATCGATGAGGATCCAGAAGGTTCTGCAGTTTCCCCCGGTATAAAACTGATTTTCATATCTTGATCGGATCCTTTCCGGATCCGGATTCGGGGTTCCATAAAATGACCAGCTATCTGAGGTCAGAAATTCTATAAGGGTATCAATTTCATCTATAAATTCCTTAAAGCGTAAATTTACTGTAATTCTGCCTCCCCGTTTTTTCTTCAATTCTGTGGACAACTTGCGGGTTGATGATTGTGTTTTGGTATGTCTATGTAAGCATATCACAATCTGAACAAACAATATATCATCTGGTTATAGAATGTGATCCGCTTCATCTGAAGCAGCTGTTCTTTAGAATGGCTGTATCTAGAAGGAGAAGAGGTTCAAGGGATTCATGATTTCCGTACCCGTTACCTTCATAGTGGTTTTTTGCTTGTAGCGTATTCACGTCAGAAAGTATCGCATTAGTTGATTAAATTAACCAGAATTGCGTATGAATCCATTGTTTATTGATTCACCATATCCCATAATGTAGACATAGATAGAAAAAATGTTCTGAAGAACTGAAAGGATAAGAGGTGCATGAATGAAGGAAATCAATATCGCAAAGATCATCGTCATGAATAGAAAAGAGAAGAGAATCACCCAGGATGCTTTAGCGGATTATATCGGTGTGACGAAGGCTTCAGTTTCAAAGTGGGAAACCGGACAGAGTTATCCGGACATCACCATTCTCCCAAAACTTGCTACTTATTTCAACATCACCATAGATGAGCTTTTAGGGTATCTGCCGCAGCTGGATAAGGAAGAAATCGGTAGAATCTATCATAAACTGGCTGATGATTTCGGAGAGAAGCCCTTTGATGAGGTGATGGAAAAAGTCGACGCTATCATTGAGAAGTACTACTCCTGTTTCCCGCTGCTGTTACAGATGGCGCTTCTTCTCCTCAATCACCATATGCTTGCGACAAGTGAGGAGAAGAAGAAAGAGGTGCTTGAGAAAATCATCACCTTGTGCAGACGAGTCAAAGCGGAAGGTGATGACGTGTGGCTTGCAGGTCAGGCAAATTCCTTTGAAGCTATGACTCAGATGGTGCTTGGTGATTCCATAGAAGTGCTGGATCTTCTGGAAGGTACCATAAAACCTGTTGTGGGTGATGAGGTGACTCTTGCTGGTGCATATCAGAGTATCGGAGAATTGGACAAAGCGAAATCGGTTCTGCAGATCAGCATGTATCAGCATGTCCTCAGTTTCATCTCTACAGGCGCATCCTATCTTATGCTGGAAGCGGCGGATGAAGAAACCTTCAGTAGAGGGCTTGAGCGGCTGCTGCCTGTAGCAGAATCCATGAAACTCATAGAGCTTAACCCCAACGTCATGGCCCAGGTCTATTACACTGCAGCGAACGGACTGGCTATGCATGGGAAATACGATAGAAGTCTTGTGATGCTCAAGGCATATGTCAGAGCATGCAAGAAGCTCATCTATCCCTTCGAACTTCATGGAGATGAATTCTTTAATCGGATCGGTGAATGGTTCAAAGAGCTTGATCTTGGCAGCGGACCGCCAAGAAGCGAAAAAGTCGTGAAAGAAGGTATGCTGCAGGCCGTTACCATGAACCCCGTATTTACTCCACTTCAAAATGAAGTGGGCTACAAAAATATAATCAGTGAACTGAATGAGTTCATAGGAGGAAATTAAAATGCCTGAAAATATCAGAGAATACCTGCCCTTCATCATCCCGATCGTTATCCTGCAGCTCACGCTGACCATCGCTGCGATTATCCATATCCTGAGACATGACAACTATAAATTCGGAAACAGACCCATGTGGATTCTTGTTTCCTTCATTCAGACCATAGGACCCCTTGTGTATTTTATCTTCGGAAGAGGTGAGGATTAGTGGAAGTCCTGAAATTAGACAATGTGACAAAGAAATTCGGAACCCATGAAGTCTTAAGAGGAATCAGCTTATCTGTTAAAGAGGGATGCATCTTCGGTTTCATCGGGCAGAATGGAGCAGGTAAAACCACCACCATGAAGATGATTCTGGGACTGCTTAAAACGGATCAGGGAGAAATCGAAGTCTGTGGAGAAAAAGTGCATTTCGGAGAAACAAAAACAAACAGGAATGCCGGGTATCTGCCCGATGTTCCTGAGTTCTATGGATATATGAGTGCAGAGGAGTATCTGGCTTTATGCGGTGAAATCACCGATATGCCTAAGGCGAGAATCAGAGAAAGAAGCCAGGAACTGCTTAAACTTGTAGGCCTTGAAGGAAACAGGAAGAAGATCAGGTCCTACTCAAGGGGAATGAAACAGAGACTGGGCATTGCTCAGGCGCTTCTTAAGTATGACGGGCATGCCGTCTGACTGTGGTGAAAGTCCACAAGGGGCGTAGT